>PUPC01000245.1 GCA_003553185.1 Planctomycetota bacterium
GATGCAGCTCCGCCAGATGGCCGGGATGCGCGGCCTGATGGCCAAGCCCTCCGGCGAGATTATGGAGACGCCCATCCGGGCCAACTTCCGCAAGGGCCTGCCCGTGCTCGAATACTTCAGCTCGACGCACGGCGGGCGGAAGGGCCTGGCCGACACCGCACTCAAAACCGCCGAGTCCGGCTACCTGACCCGAAAACTGGCCGACGTCGCCCAGCACGTGGTCATCTCCGAGCACGACTGCAAAACCACCAACGGCACCAGCAAGTCGTCTGAACCCGAACGCACCCTGAGCGACGCGATCTACGGCCGGGTCGCCGCCGAAAAAGTCGAGGACCTGCGCACCGGCGAAGTGATCGTCGATGAGAACGAGATGATCACCCGGGAGATCGCCACCGCCATCGAGGACCTCGGCTACGACAGCTTGCAGGTCCGCTCGGCGATGACCTGCGAGTCCCGGTCCGGCGTCTGCGCCCTGTGTTACGGGATGGACCTGTCCACCCACGAACTGGTCGAGGAGGGCCTCGCCGTCGGGATCATCGCCGCACAGTCCATCGGCGAACCGGGCACCCAGCTCACCATGCGGACCTTCCACATCGGCGGCGTGGCCACCCGCGGCGCCACCCAGGCCGACCACCGGGCCAGCCATGAAGCCAAGGTCGAGTACGAGAACATCAACGCCATCGAGGACCCCGAGGGCGACTTGGTGGTGGTCAACCAGAACGGCCTGCTCGTCCTGCGCGACGAGGAAGGCCACGAGAAGGAGACCTACCAGATCCGCATCGGGTCGAAACTCCACGTGACAGACGGCGACAAGGTGAAGGAAGACGACATCCTCGCCTCGTGGGACCCGCACATGACCCCCATCCTGGCCGAGAAAAACGGGACCGCGCGGTTCATCGACATCGAGGAGGGCGAGACGATGCGGCTCGAGGTCGACTCCGGCGGGTCCGAGCGGATGGTCATCGCCGAGCACAAGGGCGACCTGCACCCCCAGATCGTCATCGAGGCCGAGGACGAGGAAATCCTCGACGTGCTCTCCATCCCCGAAAAGGCCTACATCGACGTGAACGAGGGCGAGAAGGTCAAGGCCGGCCAGGTCGTCGCACGGACGCCGCGCGAGGAGGGTCGGACCCAGGACATCACTTCCGGCCTGCCCCGGGTGACCGAACTGTTCGAGGCCCGCAAGCCGAAAAACCCCGCCATCATCAGCGAAATCTCCGGCGAGGTCCACCTCGGCGGCCGGAAGCGCGGAAAACGGTCGGTCATCGTCCGCGACGAAGCGGCCGACATGGAGCGAGAACACCTCGTCCCCCAGGGCAAGCGCCTGCTGGTCACCACCGGGCATCGGGTCCGGGCGGGCGACCCGCTGTGCGACGGGCCGCTGGTCCCCCACGACATCCTGCGGATCAAGGGCGAAGAGGAACTCCAGAGCTACCTGCTCCGCGAGGTCCAGGCGATCTACCGGTTCCAGGGCGAAGAGATCGACGACACCCACATCGAGATCATCGTCTCCCAGATGCTCCGCAAGGTGCTGGTGGGCGAGGACGTGGGCAACACCCGCCTGCTGCCCGGCTCGGTCGTCGACAAGTTCGAGTTCCGCGCCGAGAACGAGCGGGTGGTCGAAGAGGGCGGCAAGCCGGCCAGCGCATCGTCGCTGCTGCTCGGTATCACCAAGGCGTCGCTCCGTTCCGAAAGCTTTATCTCCGCCGCCTCGTTCCAGGAGACCACCAAGGTCCTGACCGAGGCCTCGCTCGCCGGCCAGCGGGACGAGCTTCGCGGGCTGAAAGAAAATGTTATACTGGGACATATGGTCCCCGCCGGCACCGGCTTCCCCGGGTACCGCACTGCCCTGGCGAAAACGCCGGAGCTGGCAGAAGATTCGACCGCGGCCGCCGGATAGGCGGGCCGCCGATTGTGACGTGCAAGAGAAAGGAGACTGCATTGCCGACGATCAACCAACTGGTTCGGAAGGGCCGGAAGCCGCCCCGCAAGAAGCGCGGCGAGCCCGCCCTCGAGAAATGCCCCCAGCGCAAGGGCGTGTGCCTGCAGGTGATGACTCGCACGCCGAAGAAGCCGAACTCGGCCCTGCGCAAGGTCGCCCGGGTGCGGCTGACCAACGGCCGCGAGGTCACCGCCTACATCCCCGGCGAAGGCCATAACCTCCAGGAGCACTCCATCGTGCTCGTCGAGGGCGGCCGCGTCCGCGACCTGCCCGGGGTCCGCTACCACATCGTCCGCGGCACGCTCGACACCAGCGGCGTCGAGGGGCGCGGGCAGAGCCGCTCGAGGTACGGAGCCAAGAAACCATCGTAACCCGGACGGGGCCGGCATCGGCCCCGGTCCCGGCCAGAACAACAGAGGTCACGAGGCCCCAATGTCCAAGCAATTTGAATCGACGGAACGGTTCCTGAAACCGGACAGCAAGTACCAAAGCCAGCTCGTCGCCAAGTTCATCAACGCCGTGATGCTCGACGGCAAGAAGAACGTGGCCGAGCAGATCATGTACAATGCGCTCGACGAGATCAGCCGCCGCATGGACGGCGCCGATCCGCTCGAGGTGTTCGAGAAGGCGATCGAGAACATCAAGCCGAACATCGAGGTGCGCTCGCGCCGGGTGGGCGGCGCCACCTACCAGGTGCCCACCCCGGTCAACGAGAAGCGGCGGCTCAGTCTCGCCCTGCGGTGGGTGTTGGACGCCGTTCGCAAACAGTCGGGCCAGCCGATGTACCGGCGCCTGGCAAACGAGCTGATCGCCGCGTACAACCGCGAGGGTTCCGCCATGTCCGTCCGGGAAAACGTCCACAAGATGGCCGAGGCCAACAAGGCGTTCGCCCACTTCGCCTGGTAATGCAATCGAATTCACCGGCCCGAGCCGGTCGCCGACACAGCGGCCGGCTCGCCCTGTACGATAGGAGAAAACAATAGGCACCCAGACGCAAACAGCAGGACGACCGATGACCGCATACAGCAAGAAACGAAACATCGGCATCATGGCCCACATCGATGCCGGGAAGACCACCATCACCGAGCGCATCCTGTTCTACTCCGGCGTCGAACACCGGATGGGCGAGGTCCACGACGGGACCACCGTCATGGACTGGATGGCCGAGGAGCGCGAGCGCGGCATCACCATCACCTCCGCCGCCACCACCTGCTCCTGGAAAGACCACCTGATCAACGTGATCGACACCCCCGGCCACGTCGATTTCACCGCCGAGGTCGAGCGCTGCCTGCGGGTGCTCGACGGCGCCGTCGCCGTCTTCTGCGGCGTCGCCGGCGTCCAGGCACAATCCGAAACCGTCTGGCGACAGGCCGACCGATACCACATCCCCCGCATCGCATTCATCAACAAGATGGACCGGCCCGGGGCCGACTTCGACAAGGCGGTCCACTCGATCCGGGAACGGCTGGGCGCGACCCCCGTCATGCTCCAAATCCCATATGGCCAGGAGGACGAACTCCGGGGCCAGATCGACCTGGTCCGGATGCAGGCCATCGTCTATGACTCCGACTCGCTCGGCGCCACCTACCACATCGAGGACATCCCCGATCACCTCCACACCGAGGCCGAACTGCACCGCGACGAGATGATCGAAATCCTCGCAGAACACAGCGACCGGATCGCCGAGCACTTCGTACACGACCGGGAGCCGGACGAGGAAGACCTCATCGCCGGCATCCGGCAGGCCACTCTTTCCGCCGCGGTCACCCCCGTCCTCTGCGGCTCGGCGCTCAAAAACAACGGCATCCAGCCCCTGCTCGATGCCATCTGCGCATACCTGCCCTCGCCGGTGGACATCCCCCCGACGACGGGAATCCACCCCGAGACCGAGGAGCAGATCTCCCGCAAGCCCAGCCGGAAAGAGCCGCTCACCGCGCTCGCCTTCAAACTCTCCGCCGATCGGTTCGGCGAACTGTGCTACACCCGCGTCTATTCCGGCAAACTGACGACCAGCGGGCGCATCTACAACGCCACCCGCGACCGGGTCGAGCGGGCCAACCAGTTGTGGAAAATGCACGCCGACGACCGCATCGCCGTCGACGAGGCGCTGCCCGGAGACATCGTCGCCGTCGTCGGCCTCAAGTTCACCGGCACCGGCGACACCCTGTGCACCCGCGAAGACCCGATCATCCTCGAACAGATGCGGTTCCCCAACCCCGTCATCTCGCAGGCCATCGAGCCGAAGACCATGGACGACCGCAAACAGCTCTCCGAGGTCCTCGCCCAGCTCGAAAAGGAAGACCCGACGTTCCGGCGGCGCGTCGACCCCGAGACCGGCCAGACCATTGTCAGCGGGATGGGCGAGCTCCACCTCGAGGTCATCCTCCAGCGGATGCAGCGCGAGTTCGCCGTCGGGGCGAACGTCGGCCCGCCCCGGGTCGCCTACCGCGAGACCTTCCTCGGTTCCGTCGAGGTCGAGGGCAAATACATCCACCAGACCGGCGGGCGCGGCCAGTACGGCCACGTGGAGCTGCGTGTCGAACCGGCCGACAGCTTGAGCGGGCCCGAGATCATCGATGAGGTCCGCGAGGGCGATATTCCCCGCGAGTTCATCCCCGACGTCGAGGACGGCATCCGCGACGCCTGCAGCGGCGGGCTGCTCGCCGGCTACCCGGTCATCAACCTCAAGGTCACCATCCTCGGCGGATCGTTCCACGCCGAGGACTCGTCGGACCGGGCATTCATGGCCGCCGCCGCACGGGCCATGCAGCGTGCCGGCGAACAGGGCGAAATGGCCCTGCTCGAACCGATTATGGACGTACAGGTCACCGTGCCCGAACAATACATGGGCGACGTGATCACCGACCTGACCGGTCGGCGGGCCGACGTGACCGGCATGGGGATGTCCGGCGACCTGCGGATCATCGAGGCCAAGGCGCCCCTCGCCGAGCTGTTCGGATACTCGACCACCCTCCGGTCGCTCTCCCAAGGCCGGGCCACCTACAGCATGGAACCGCTCGAATACGCACTGGTACCAAAGGAAGCAGCCAAACAGATTACCGGGCTGGCCTGAGCCGGCCGGCCGGAGACAGAAAATGAGTTCGACAAAAAAAACTTGCATAATGGGCCGAAACGGGTACGGTTTTTGCTTGACCGGGCTTTGTTATACGGTATAATACGTCCCTTTTCGCCTATGGGCGCGGGCCGTAAGGCCGCGTCCAGTAATTGATAAGAGCTTTGTCGGGCCCCGAACCGGCCGTCGGAGCGGGGTTGCCACAGTGGAGAGGTAGAATGCCAGAGGCACAGAAGATTCGCATCCGAATGGAGGCGTACGACCACGAGGTGCTCGACCAGTCGGCCGAGCAGATCGTGAACGCCGTATTGCGAACGGGCGCCCGGATTTCGGGCCCGGTCCCGCTCCCCACGCGGATCGAACGGTATACCGTGCTCCGATCGCCGCACGTGAACAAGAAATCGCGCGAACAGTTCGAGATCAGAACACATCGGCGCATCATCGACATCCAGGAGCCGACCCCCCAGACCACCGACGCCCTGCAGAAACTCAGCGTGCCCGCCGGAGTCGGCATCAAGGTGAAAGCGTAAGCAATGATCGAACTCGACATATACAACCAGGACGGACAGAAAGTCGACGCCATCGAGATCGACGAGGCCGCGCTCGGCGGCGTGGTGGACAAGGACCTCCTGCGGCAGGCCGTGCTGATGTACGAGGCGAACCGGCGGTCGGCAAGAGCGACCACCAAGACGCGGGCCGAAGTCCGGGCGAGCGGCCGAAAACCCTTCCGCCAGAAAGGGACTGGGCGGGCCCGCCGCGGGACCACCGTCGCACCCCATCACGTGGGCGGCGGAGTGGCACACGGCCCGAGGCCCCGCAGCTTTTACTACCGGCTGCCCAAGAAGATGCGACGGGCGGCACTGCGGAGCGCCCTGCTCGACGCCCTGCAGACATCGACCTTCGTCCTCGACGAAATCAAGCTCGATGCGCCCAAAACCCGCCGGATTGCCGAGATGCTGGAGGCACTCGACGTGGGTACGCCGTGCCTCATCGCAGACTCCGACCCCGAAGAGGCCCTGGTGAAAAGCGTGCGGAACCTGCCGCACGCCGCCGTCAAACCGATGCGCGACATCAACGCCCGCGACCTGCTGGCAGCGCGCACGCTGGTGGTAACGCGGCCGGCTCTCGAACAGGCCGTCGAGCGGCTCGCCGTCGAAAGGAGCACACAGCATGGATGACCCGAGGAAAGTGATAATCGAGCCGGTGATCACCGAGAAAAGCACCGAGACCATCGAGGAGGAGAACGCGCAGGGCATCCCCCGGAACGCTTACACCTTCAAGGTCGTCCGGCAGGCCACCAAGCCCGAGATTCGCGAGGCGGTCGAGGCCATCTTTGGCGTCCGGGTCACATCGGTGAACACCATGTGGCAGCGGGGCAAGCCGCGACGGACCCGCCAGGGCAAGACAACTCGAACCCCCGACTGGAAAAAGGCGATCGTCAAACTGCAGCAAGGCGACCGAATCGAGCTATACTGACATGGGTATAAAAAAACAAAAACCGACCACGCCCAGCCGGCGATACATGACGTTCTCCGACTTCAAGGAAGTCACCAAGTCGAAGCCGGAGAAGTCGCTGACCGCCCCTCTGAAAAAGACCGGCGGCCGCAACTCGGCCGGCCGCATGACCAGCCGACGCCGCGGGGGCGGACACAAGCGCCGCTACCGGATCATCGACTTCAAGCGGGACAAGCGGGACATCCCCGCCCGAGTCGCCGCCATCGAGTACGACCCGAACCGGACCGCCCGCATCGCACTGCTCCACTACGTGGATGGCGAGAAGCGCTACATCCTCGCTCCGCGCGGGCTGACCGTCGGCCAGACCGTCATCGCCGGCGACGACGTCGAAGCGCTGCCCGGCAACGCGCTCCCGATTGAAAAGGTCCCGCCCGGCACCCCCATCCACAACATCGAGCTGGTGCCCGGCAAGGGCGGCCAGATCGTCCGCAGCGCCGGGACATCGGCCGTGGTCTCCGCCAAGGAAGGCAACTACGGCCAGGTCGGCCTCCCCTCGGGCGAGGTCCGCCGAATCCACCTGCGGTGCTACTGTACCGTGGGCGAGCTGGGCAACGCCGAGCACTCTACCATCCAGCTGGGCAAGGCCGGTCGATCGCGCTGGCTCGGGCGCAGGCCGAGGACGCGCGGCATGGCGATGAACCCGGTCGCCCATCCGATGGGCGGCGGCGAGGGCCGGTCGGGCGGCGGGCGTGTGCCCGTCTCGCCCTGGGGCAAGCCCTCGAAGGGCGGCAAGACACGCGCCCGGCGAAAGAACTCCAGCAAATTCATCGTGCGACACCGCACGAAGCGCAGAAAGAGATAGAGGACGAGAGAACGCAGCTATGTCCAGATCGATCAAAAAAGGCCCATACGTTTTCGAGAAGCTGATCCGCAAGGTTGAACGGGTCGAGGCCTCCGGCTCACAGGACCCGATCAAGACCTGGTCACGCGCCTCGGTCATCATCCCGGAATTCGTGGGCCACACCTTTATGGTCCACAACGGCCGCACGTTCACCCGGGTGTACGCCACCGAGAACATGGTCGGGCACCGTCTGGGCGAGTTCGCCCCCACTCGGACGTTCCGGGGCCACTCGGCCCGCCGCGGCCCAGAGAAGCTGAAACGCTAGAGAGACACGATGGAAAGCACCGCCAGACATAAACACGCTCGCATCTCGCCGACGAAGGTGCGCCCGGTCGCCAAGCTGATCCGCGGCATGCCCCTCCCGACCGCGCTCGACACCCTGCGGGTGAACAACCGCCGGGCCGCCCGGCTGGTCGAGAAGGTCGTCAAGTCCGCATGGGCCAACGCCATCGAGCAGGGTGGGCGGCTCGACGAAGAGGACTTCTTTGTCGGGATCGCTCGCGTCGATGAAGGGCCCACCCTGAAGCGCGGTCGCCCGGGCGACCGGGGACGCTGGCGCCCGATCTTGAAACGAAGCTCGCACATCACAGTCGTTCTGTCCGACGGAGGAGACTGACGTGGGTCAAAAGATCAACCCGATTTCAATGCGCCTGGGCATCACCGACGAGCCGCGCAGCAAGTGGTACGCCGACAAGAAGCACTTCGGCGACATGCTCGTCGCCGACTACCGCCTGAGGCAGCACATCAAAAGCAAATACCAGTTCGCGGGCGTTCCCCGCGTCGACATCGAGCGGACCAGCGGCGAGGCACGGGTCACCATCCACTGCGCCCGGCCCGGCGTGGTCATCGGCCGCAAGGGGTCCGAGGTCGAGCAGCTCCGCAACGAACTCGAAGACATGGTCGGGCTGCCCGTCCACGTGGACATCCAGGAGGTCACCCAGCCCGAGCTCAACGCCCAGTTGATCAGCGAGGGCATCTCCGAACAGCTCAAGAAACGGTCCTCGTTCCGCCGGACGATCAAGAAGGCGGCGGAGACCGCGATGCAGATGGGCGCCCGCGGGGTGAAGATCGAAATCGCCGGCCGCCTGGGCGGCTCCGAGATGCGGCGTCAGGAACGGGCGGTCATGGGGATGGTCCCCCTGCACACGCTCGATGCCGTCATCGACTACGGATTCACCCAATGCGTGACCAAATCCGGCACCATCGGCGTCAAGACCTGGGTCTACCGAGGTGAACAGGACGCGGTCGACAGCCGAGGAGCCGCACACCAGCAAGACACCGGTCGCCGTGCACCTTCAGGAGGGCCCCGCTAATGCCGTTGATGCCCAAACGCATACAACACCGCAAGACCCAACGCGGCCGGATCAAGGGAAAGGCTCGGCGGGGGAACACCGTGGCATTCGGCGACAGCGGGCTTCAGTCCCTGGAGCCCGGCTGGATCACCGCCCGGCAGCTCGAGGCGGCTCGCGTCGCCATCTCCCACTTCCTCGCCCGCGAGGGCCGGCTGTGGATACGCATCTTTCCCCATAAATCGACCACCAGCCGACCGGCCGAGAGCCGGATGGGCAAGGGGAAGGGCGAGCCCGAACAATGGGTCGCCAGGATCAAGCCGGGCACCGTGGTGATTGAGGTCGGCGGCGTGCCCGAAGACCTCGCCGTCCAGGCGCTCAATCGGGCCGCCCACAAGCTACCGCTACGAATGAAAATGGTCCACAGGAGGCACGCCTGGTGAAACCAGCAGAGATCAGGGCACTGTCCGACACCGAACTGCTCAACGAGCTGGAGAACGCCTCGCAGCGGCTGTTCAGCTTGCGGTTCCAGCGGACGACCCAGCACCTCGAGAGCCCCGCCGAACTCGGTAAGACCCGGCGGGACATCGCCCGGATACGCACCATCCTCGCCGAACGCCAGCGCGAAATCGACGCTGCCGCCGGCGAGAGCCCCGAGAATGAGGAATCACAGACATGAGCGGCGACCGAAAACCGCCACAGACCGAGATCGGGCGCGTGACGAGCAGCAAGATGGACAAGACCATCGTGGTCCAGGCCATGCGCACCGTCCAGCACCCGCTCTATCGCAAATACATCCGTACGCCGCGCGTATTCAAGGCGCACGACGAGCACAACGACGCTCTGCCCGGCGCCTTGGTCAAAATCTGCTCGACTCGCCCGCTCAGCAAGACGAAACGCTGGCGCCTGGTCGAGATACTGGAACAAGGGCCCGAAGAGTAAACGATGATACAGACGGAATCACTACTCGACGTCGCCGACAACAGCGGGGCCAGGCGCGTCTCCTGCATCAAGGTGCTGGGAGGCAGCCGGAGGCGATATGCAAACATCGGCGACATCGTTGTGCTCAGCGTCAAGCGAGCGACACCCAACACCCCCCTCAAGCGGGGGGACATCGTCCGGGGCGTGGTCGTCCGGACCCGGAAAGGCCTCCGTCGGCCCGACGGCTCATACGTCCGGTTCGACCGCAACGCCGTGGTGATCCTCAACGAGGACCAAAGCCCGCGCGGGACCCGCGTCTTCGGCGCCGTCCCCCGCGAGTTGCGCGACAAGAACTTTATGAAAATCATCTCGCTGGCCACAGAGGTGGTGTGAGGCAGACAGAATGAACGTACGAAGAAACGACACCGTGGTGCTTCTCAAGGACTTCAGCGGCCCTTCGCCCGCCAGCAAGGGCGACCGGGCTCGAGTGCTTCGTGTGATGCCCGACAAAAACCAGATCATCTGCGAGTCGGTCAACGTGAAACACAAACACATCAAGGCGAACACCAACCGCGACTACCCGCGCGGCGGGATCATCCAGAAGGAAGCGCCGATCGACGTGAGCAATGTCGCCCTGTACTGTCCGCACTGCGAAGACAAGACCCGGCCGGCCCGCCGCGTCGCCGAGGGCAAGCGGGTCCGCGTTTGCAGGCGATGTGAACGGCCCATCGAAACTACCAGTTGACGGAGTAAACCAAGCCGTGCCAAAACTTCTCGACCAATATCGATCGGAAATCGTCCCCGCGATGTCCGAGCGGTTCGGATACAAAAACGACCGGGCCGTGCCCCGGCTGGAAAAGATCGTCCTCAGCGCCGGCGTCGGGCGCGGCAGCGAGGAGAAGGAACGGCTCGACCAGTCGCTCGCCGACCTGACCAAGATCAGCGGCCAGCAGGCGGTCGCCACCAAGGCCCGCAAGTCGATTGCCGGGTTCAACATCCGACAGGGGATGCCCGTCGGAGCCCGAGTCACCCTGCGCGGGGCGCGGATGTACGAGTTCCTCCAGCGGCTGATCTCGCTGGCCATCCCCCGGATACGCGACTTCCGGGGCCTGTCGCCGAACGCGTTCGACGGGAACGGGAATTACGCGCTCGGGATCAACGAACAGAGCGTCTTCCCCGAGATCAACCCGGACGACATCAAGGTCACCCAGGGAATGAACATCAGCATCGTGACAACTGCGATCACCGACGAGGAGGGCCGCGAGCTGCTGCGACTGTTCGGAATGCCCTTCAAGAGCGAATAATACAGAGGTTTGGCATGCCAAAAACATCTTGGATCGTCCGCTGGAAAAAACCGAAGAAGTACAGTGTGCGAGAGTACAATCGCTGCGAACTGTGTGGCCGGAGACGCGGCTACATGCGCAAATTCAAGCTCTGCAGGATCTGTTTCCGAAAGCTCGCATCGAACGGGCAGATCCCGGGAATAAGAAAAGCAAGCTGGTAACCGGCCGCCAGGCCGCCATTTTTGAGGAGCCGTTGCCTCATGACGATGAACGATCTGATCGCCGACACGCTCACCCGCATCCGTAACGCTCTGCGGAACCGGGACAGCACAGTCGATGTCATCCGGTCCAAACAGACCGAAGCCCTCGTGGACGTGCTCAAGCGAGAGGGCTATCTAACGGACTGGCAGGCGCTGGACACAAAGCCGCAGGCCCTGATTCGCGTGTACCTCAAGTACGGGCCGGACGGCGAAGATGTCATCAACCAGCTCCAGCGCGTCAGCACCCCGGGCCGACGGGTATACCGCGGCCTGCGCGATCTGGGGACCGTAAAGAACGGCTTGGGCATCTACGTCGTTTCCACCCCGAACGGGGTGCTGAGCGACCGGGAATGCCGCCAGCAGCGGGTTGGCGGCGAAGTGCTCTGCTCTGTGTGGTAACCGAAAGAGGACCCATGTCTCGAATCGGCAAGAACCCAGTACCCATACCGGACAAGGTCAGCGTCACGGTGAGCGGCCAGACCGTCGCCGCCGAGGGCCCGAAGGGCAAGGCCGAGCTGGACATCCACCCCCAGCTCGACGTCCGGCACGACGAAGAAAACAACCAGATCGTCATCGCCCCCAAGAAGCTGGACAACGCCCGCTCAAAGGCGGCCCGTCATCAGCGCGCCCAGTGGGGCACCGCCCGCAGCTTGGTGGCGAACCTGCTGCAGGGCGTCGCCGAGGGCTACCAGAAGACGGTCCAGGTCGTCGGCGTGGGCTACAGCGCCGAGCTTCGCGGCCAGCAGCTCGCCGTGAACGCCGGCTTCGCCAGCGAGGTCGTTCTGGACGTCCCGGAGGGCGTCGAGGTCCAGCCGCCCAAGTCCGAGAACATCAACGTGAGCGGCTCCGGGTCGATGCCCTGCGTCACCGTCACGTTCGAAAGCGTAAACAAACAGCTCGTGGGCCAGTTTGCCGCCCAGGTCCGCTCGGTCCGGCCGCCCGAGCCGTATAAGGGCAAGGGCATCCGATATAAGGGCGAAGAGATCAAGCGGAAGGCGGGCAAGGCATTGGCCGCCGGCGCCCCGGGCTAGACAACGAGAAGGCGATGAACAAACAAAAAGAGAAACGATTCAAACGGATTCGCCGGCATCGCCGGCTGAGAAATACAGTTCAGGGAACACCCGACCGGCCCCGGCTGGCCGTCTTTCGCAGCTTGCGGCACATCTATGCCCAGGTCATCGACGACACCGCCGGCCACACGCTGGCCGCTGCGTCCACGCTCGACGACGAGCTGGGCGAATCGCTCGAATCGACGAGCAACTGCGAGGCAGCGCAGGCCGTGGGCAAGCGAGTGGCCGAAAAAGCCATCGCTCACGGGCTCCGGACTGTGGTGTTCGATCGGGGCGGATACAAGTATCACGGCCGCGTCAAGGCGCTGGCAGAAGCCGCCCGCGAGGCCGGACTGAAGTTCTAGAGTACATCGACCGGGGCCCTCCGGCCGGAACGACCGACCGGACGGGGCGCTCGGCCGGACAGTTGACCAGGATTGAGGTTTCAACGTGGCAGCAGCCAGAGAAAGACGCGGACGCGGGCGCGACGAGCGCTCCGACCAGTACGAAAACGTCGTCAAAATCTATCGCACGGCCGCCGTGGTCAAAGGCGGACGGCGGTTCAGCTTCGCCGCGCTCACCGTGGTCGGCGACGGCAAAGGGAGCGTGGGCATTGGCTACGGCAAGGCCAACGAAGTCCCCGCCGCCGTGGAAAAAGCGTTCAAAGACGCACGCCGAAGCATGCACAAAGTCGTGCTGCGCGGGCAGACCATCCCACACGACACCGTGGGACGGTTCCTCGCATCGAAAGTGATCATGAAACCCGCCGCGCCGGGGACAGGGATCATCGCAGGAGCGGCCGTTCGGGCCGTGGTCGAGGCGGCCGGCGTCCACGACATCCTCACCAAGTCCGTGGGCAGCAACTCCGAACGGAACCTGGTCAAGGCCACCCTGCAGGGAATGCTTTCGCTCCGCGACCGAGAGACCGTGAGCCGGCTCAGAGGAGTCGAACTGGAATGAACATATCCGACGCAGTCACAGGCAAAAGACGCGAGAAGAAGAAACGCGTGGGCCGGGGCAACGGGTCCGGCTGGGGCAAGACATGCGGACGCGGCCACCGCGGCGCGAAGAGCCGGTCCGGGGCCAGCATCAACGTCAACTACGAGGGCGGCCAGATGCCGCTCTTCCGCCGGCTCCCCAAGCGCGGGTTCAACAACAAGCGCTTCCAGAAACGCCCCGAGACCATCAACGTGGGCGACCTGACGAACTGGCCCGGCGAAGAGTCGGTCACCCCCGAGAAGCTCAAGAAGGCCGGGCTTATCCGCTCGGCGAAGAACGGGGTGAAAATCCTCGGCGAAGGCGACATCCCCAGGCCGCTGACCGTCCGGGCAAACGCCTTCTCCCGCCAGGCGCGAGAAAAAATCGAAATGGCGGGCGGCAAAGCAGAACTGATAGACGCGTAGGGCAGAACCGGTGATAGAACCGCTCATAAATTGCTTCCGGATTCCCGAGCTGAGGAAGAAGATCTTCTTCACCCTCGGCATGATGGCCCTGTTCCGGGTCGGTACGTATATCCCCATCCCCGGGGTCGATACCGGCGTCCTCGAAGAGGTCGCCCGCGAGTTCGGCGAGGGGGCCGTCGGCCTGGTCAACATGTTCGCCGGCGGGGCGCTCGAGCGGGCCGCCGTGTTCGGGCTCAGCATCATGCCCTACATCAGCGCCTCGATCATCTTCCAGCTCCTCGCCACCGTCATCAAGCCGCTGGAGGAACTGCAAAAAGAGGGCGAGGCCGGCCAGCGGAAAATCAACCAGTACACCCGATACACCACCGTGCTCCTGTGCGTCGTACAAGGGCTGTTCATGTCCCGCTGGATCCAGGGGATGGAGACCACCGCCGGACGATCCGCCGTCATCAACCCCGGCATCGGGTTCGACATGATGGCCGTCCTTGCCCTCACCGCGGGCTGCGTTCTGCTCATGTGGATCGGCGAGCAGATCGACGAGCACGGCGTCGGCAACGGCATCTCGCTCATCATCATGGCCGGCATCATCGCCCGGATGCCGCCAACATTATTCATGATCTGGCAGACCCACGTGGACCGGAACCTGCTCAGCCCCGCCGAGGACAAACTGGGCCTGCTGAACATCCTCGGCCTGGCCGCCCTGTACGTGGGAATGGTGGTCGGCGTCGTCCTCGTCCACCAGGGCCAGCGCCGGATCGCCATCCAGACCGCCAAGCAGATCAAGGGCCGGCGTGTGTTCGGCGGCCAGCGCTATTACCTGCCCCTGCGAGTCGGGGCGGCCGGCGTCATCCCCATCATCTTTGCCCAGGCACTGCTCATGTTCCCCTCAACCATCCTCCAGCGGTTCGTCCACACCGCCCGGCGGGGCGGCGTGGTGTGGGAATGGCTCATCCTGCGCCTGATGGACCTGTTCCACCCCGAGTCCAACGGGTACCTCGTCATCTACGTGCTGCTCATCATGTTCTTCTGCTTCTTCTGGACCGCCGTCCAGTTCAACCCGGTCAAAATATCGGAAGAGATGAAAGAACGCGGAAACTTCATCCCTGGGATACGACCGGGCAAACGAACCACCGAATACTTCGAACGGGTGATGACCCGGATTACTCTCGCGGGCGGATTCTTCATCTCGCTCATCGCCATCACCCCGTACATGGTCCAGCGATTCACCATCATCGACATGCAGGCCGCCTACATTTACGGCGGGACCGGCCTGCTCATCGTGGTCGGCGTCGCACTCGACCTGGTACAGAAAATCGAAAACCACCTGCTCATGAGACACTACGACGGCTTTCTCAAGGGCGGAACACGAGTCAGAGGGAGACGCGGATCATGACGAAACGACTGGTATTCCTCGGCCCGCCCGGCGTGGGCAAAGGCACACAGGCCAAGCGAGTCGCCGAAGAACACGGCATCCCCCACATCTCCACCGGGGACATTCTCCGGGAAGAGGTCCGACAGGAAACCGACCTGGGCAAACAGGCAAAATCACACATGGACTCCGGCGGGCTCGTGCCCGACGAACTGGTCGTCGCGATGGTCGCCAGGCGGCTCGAACAGGACGACTGCCGGGACGGCTACCTGCTCGACGGCTTCCCCCGGACCATCGGCCAGGCACACGCCTTCGAGAACGAGATCGGCGGCGACGACGACCCGGGAGTCGACAAGGTGCTCTACTTCGCCGCGCCCGACGAGGTCCTCATCCGACGACTCGGCGGCCGGCGCACCTGCCCGAGCTGCCAGGCCGTCTACCACGTCGAGACCATGCCCCCGAAAGAAGACAACCTGTGCGACCGGTGCGGGGCCGAACTGGTCCAGCGCGAAGACGATCAGCCCGACGCCATCAAGCAGCGGCTCCGGACATATCGGGAACTGACCGAAGAACTCATCGGCCATTACCGGCAGGCGGGAACACTCGTCGAGATCAACAGCACCGGCTCCGTCGAGCAGGTGGCCGAACTGGTACGCCGGGCGCTGGCGACATGACGAACCGCGCCCCGCGAATATACGCTCTTTCAGAAAGCGAATGAACCGATGCCGGCGACCCCCCCGTTCCGGACACCCGAGGAACTGGTGATTATGCGCCAGGCGGGCCAAATCGTGGCCGACGTCATCGAGCGGATGAAAAAACTCGTCCGACCGGGCGTCACCACCCTCGAGCTCGACCTGGCCGCCGAGGAGATCATCCGCCAGCGAGGCGGCCGACCGGCGTTCAAAGGATACGGACCGCCGGCCAGGCCCCCGTTCCCCGGGACCATCTGCGCCTCGGTCAACGACGTGGTCGTCCACGGCATACCGGGCGGGCAGGTCCTGTGCGAGGGCGACATCGTCAGCATCGACGTGGGCGTCGAGCATCGCGGTTTCTTCGGCGACACGGCCGTCACCCTTCCGGTGGGGTCGGTCTCGAAGACCGCCCGACGCCTTATGAAGACCTGCGCCCGGGCACTGGAGCTGGCCATTGACCTGGCCCGGCCGGGGCAAGCTCTTTGCCGGCTTGGGGCCGCCATCCAGGAGCACGTGGAGAGCTACGGCTTCTCCGTGGTCCGCGATTTCGTCGGCCACGGCATCGGCACCAACCTGCACCAGCCGCCCGAGGTGCCGAACTACCGGAAGCCGGGCGCCCCGGAGGTGACCCTGGAGCCCGGCCTGGTCATCGCCATCGTGCCGATGATCAACGCCGGCACACACAAGATCAAGGTCGACCGGGACGGATGGACCGCCCGGACGGCCGACGGCCGGCTGTCTGCTCATTTCGAGCATACCGTCGCCGTGACCGACGACGAACCGAACGTACTGACGCTGCCGTAAAGGAGTTTGAACGCTTTATATGCCGAAAGAAGAACCGATTCGAGTCGAAGCGACCGTCAAGGAAGCCCTGCCCAACGCCACCTTCAAGGTGGAGCTGGAGAACGGGCACGAGGTCCTCGCACACGTCTCCGGCAAGATGCGGATGCACTTCATTCGCATTATGCCCGGCGACCTGGTGACCCTCGAGATGTCGCCATACGACCTGACCAAGGGTCGGATCATCTATCGCGAGGACCGGAGCCGCCCGCCGCCCGGGCAGCAGGGAAAGGAACGATCATGAAGGTACGAAGCTCTGTCAAACGCATCTGCGAAAACTGCAAAGTGATCCGGCGCAAGGGCGTGGTGCGCGTCATCTGCACCAACCCACGCCACAAACAGCGCCAGGGAAGATAACCGAGGAGGGACTCACACATGCCCCGCATCATTGGTGTCGACATACCCGGCAACAAGCCCGTGGAGATCGCCCTGACCTACATCCACGGCATCGGGCGGTCGTCCGGCAAAAAGATCGCCGACGAGGCCGGCGTGAAACCGGGCACCAAGGCCGACGACCTCACCGAGGAGGAGTTCTCCCGGATCGTGAACATTATCGACCGCAGCTACGTGGTCGAAGGTGAACTGCGCCGAATGGTCGCCCAGAACATCGCCCGGTTGCGTGAAATCAACTGCTACCGCGGCATCCGACATCGCAAGGGCCTGCCCGTGCGCGGCCAGCGGACCCGCACCAACGCCCGCACCCGCAAGGGGCCCAAGAAAACTATCGCCGTCAAACGCGGCGTCAAGGAACTCGGCTAACGCCAGGAGAAGGAATGGCAAAACAGCGCAAAAAACGCAGACAACGGACCGCACGCCGCGTCTCCTCGCGAGCGATTGCACACGTCAAGGCGACGTTCAACAACACCATCGTTTCCATCACCGACCTGAACGGCGAGGTGCTCTGCTGGGCCAGCGCCGGAAAACTCGGGTTCAAGGGCTCGCGCAAGAGCACCCCGTTCGCCGCCCAGCGGACGGCCGAGGACGCCGCACGACAGGCCCAGAAGATGGGCGTGCGCCAGGTCGAAGTCAAACTCAAAGGGCCGGGCTCCGGACGCGAGTCCGCCGTGCGTGCCCTCGAAGCGGCCGGACTGAGCGTGCGCGTCATCGAAGACGTCACCCCGCTGCCCCATAACGGGTGCAGGCCTCCGAAACAACGACGTGTCTGAAACAGAAAAGAAACAGGAGTCGACCAGTGGCTCGCTATACCGGACCGAAATGTAAACTGTGCAGGCGGGAAGGCCTGAAGCTGTTCCTCAAAGGCATCCGCTGCGACACCCCGAAATGCGCCCTCGAACGCCGGCAGTACCCGCCCGGCCCTCGCACCTGGCGCCGACAGCGGATCACCGCCTACGGCCAGCAGCTCCGCGAGAAACAGAAGGTCAAGCGGTACTACGGCCTGCTCGAGCGGCAGTTCCGAAACTACTTCGCTCGGGCCGAACGGGCCCGGGGGAACACCGGAGAGAACCTCCTGCTCGCCCTCGAGCTGCGGCTGGACAGCGTCGTCGCCAACATCGGCTTCGCATCGTCACGCAGCGCCGCTCGCCAGCTCATCCGGCACGGGCACATCGCCATCAACGGACGGCGCACCACGGTGCCCGCCCAGGCGGTCGAGCCCGGTGACGAGATCACCCCGGTCGACAAGGACACCTCACGGGCCGCCGTTCAGGCCGAGCGCGAGATGACCGAAGGGCGGGCCATTCCCGCGTGGCTCGAGGTGCGCGAGGAACCGCTGGTCAGCGTTGTCACCCGCGCCCCGATGCGGGAAGACGTGACTCTGCCGGTCGAAGAACAATTGATCGTCGAATTGCTGTCCAAGTAAGGAAAAGACAGGCCCCACACATAGTGGGCGGAGGATAACCGAATGCGAAAAAGGTGGATGGGTTTCGAGCTCCCGGTCCGCGTGGTCGTCGACAGGGAGACTCTCACCGATACATACGCCAAGTTTACCGCCGAACCGTTCGAGCGGGGATACGGGACCACCGTGGGCAACGGCCTGCGCCGAGTGCTCCTGTCATCACTACGCGGCGCGGCCATCGCCTCTGTAAACTTCGAAGGCGTCCAACACCAGTTCCAGACCATCCCCGGCGTCGTCGAGGATGTCACCGACATCTGCCTCAACCTGAAGAAGGTGCTGATCAAGCTGCACGACGAAGGGCCGAAAGAACTGGTCCTCGATGTCCAGCGGAAAGGCGAAGTCACCGCCGGCGACATCCAGCACGACGCCTCGGTCGAGATCGTCAACCCCGACCTCCACCTGGCCACCATCAGCGAAGAGGGAAAAATCACCGCCCGGATGCAGGCCAGGTCCGACCGCGGATACAAGGTCGCCGAGGAGTTTGAGACCGCAGAGGTGGGCCAGATCGCCCTCGACTGCGTGTTCTCGCCCGTGGTCAAAGTCAAACCGCTCGTGGAAAACTGCCGGGTGGGCCAGAAGACGGACTACGACCGGCTCACCCTGGAGATCTGGACCAACGGGACCGTCGACCCCGAGATGGCCCTCGTCGAGGCCGCCCGCATCTACCGCAAACACCTCGACCCGTTCGTCCAGTATTTCGAGCTGGGACCGCCCATCGAGGACGCCGCCGCCCGACTGGCCGCCCAGAAAGAGCTCGAACACCGCAACGAAATCGAACGCAAACTCGACACAGGCATCGACGAGCTGGACCTCTCGGTCCGGGCCGCCAACTGCCTCGCATCTCAGAACATACAGACAGTACGAGACCTGGTCACAAAAACCGAAGAAGAGCTGTCCAACCTGCGCAACTTCGGCCAGAAATCGATGGAAGAGGTCCGAAGTAAGGTAGACGAACTGGGCCTCGAGCTGGACATGGATATCGAATAACAGGAAAGCACTCATGCGTCACCGAAAACCGCTGAAAAAACTCGGCCGTCGAAGCGCACACCGCCGCTCGACCCTGCGACACCTGGTCATCGGCCTGTTCCTCACCGAACCGACCGCCACCCACGCCGAGCGGATCGTGACCACCCCCGCAAAGGCGAAGGCCGCACGACCGTTCGCGGAAAAACTCATCACCCTCGGCAAAAAGGGCACACTCGCCGCTCGCCGACGCGCCCTCAAACTGCTGCCCAACAAGCGCGCCGTGAAAAAACTCTTCGACGAGATCGCACCGCGATATACCGACCGGCCCGGGGGGTACACCCGAATCCTGCGGCTGGGGACCCGCCGCGTCGGCGACGACGCCCCGCAGGTCATCTTCGAACTCGTCGGCATCACCGAAGAAATGGCCCAGCGACCGGTACAACCCTCGCTCGACCTCGACGACGAAGAAGCCGAACGCCCTGAAACCGCCCCGGAAACCGAGGTGGGGACCGAAGAAATAGAAGGAACAACGGAAGAGCCGGAAGAAGAGGAAGAACCCGGCGGCGAGGAAGAGCCCGAAGACGAAGACGCCGAGGAAGAGCCGGAGGAAGAAGAGGAAGACGAAAACCGGACGTAAACGCCCGAATCAGGGCGGGAAGCCGGTCACCGACGGCCAGGGAATCGGCCGGCAGCCCTGCCTTCTTCGTCCCGGCAGGGGTGATCCGAACTTCTTGACAATCCGGCGTGATTGCGATACTCTCAACCTGTGGGGGCGATTAGCTCAGCTGGTTCAGAGCGCCAGCTCGACAAGCTGGAGGCCGCTGGTTCGAATCCAGCATCGCCCACCATCCCGCCGCCGATCGCTGGGCGGCGGAAGCACATACGGCGCTGTCACGCTCGGCCCGCCAACCCGCGGGCGGAGGACCGGTGACATCGCCGCGCGCGTTTACTCGAGCAAGGAGACACGTTGGTCAACATACGGCTGCCCGACGGCCCGTCCAAGCAGTACCCCGACGGTGTGACCGCCGGAGTGGTACTCGCCGACCAGTACTCGGGCGCACAAGACGCCCCACAGCCCATCGGGGCCAAAATCGATGGCCGGCCTGCCGACCTGGCGACCGAGCTGCACGAGGACTGCGCCCTCGAGCCAATCCTCCCCGGCTCCGAAGACGGCCTCGAGCTCATCCGCCATTCCGCCGCCCACGTCATGGCACAGGCCGTCCTGCGCCTGTGGCCCGACGCCAAACTCGCCATCGGCCCTGCCACCCAGGAGGGCTTCTACTACGACATCGACACCGACCACCGGCTGACCGACGAGGACCTGCCCCGCATCGAGTCCGAAATGCAGGCAATCCGCGACGAGGGACTGCCCTTCCAGCGGCTCGAACTCCCGGCGGACGAAGCACGCCGGACATTCGAGCAGGATGGCAACCGCTACAAGCTCGAGCTGATCGACGAGATCGCCGAGCGGCAGGCGGCCGAGGACAACGGCCCTCCGACCGCCACCACCTACACCAACGGCCAGTTCACCGACCTGTGCCGCGGCCCCCACGTGCCCACCACCGCCGACATCGGCGCGTTCCGACTGCTCTCCGTCGCCGGGGCCTACTGGCGGGGCGACGAACAGAACAAGATGCTCCAACGCATCTACGGCACCGCGTTCGCCACCGAGGCCGAACTCAAAGAGCACCTCCGGCTGCTCGAAGAGGCGAAGACCCGGGACCACCGACGACTGGGCACCGAACTCGAGCTGTTCTCGATCGACCAGATGGTCGGGCCCGGCCTCGTCCTCTGGCATCCGAAGGGCGCCCGCACCCGCACCGAGATGGAGACCTTCTGGCGACAGGAGCACTACGCACACGGCTACGAACTGATATACACCCCCCACATCGGCCAGCTCGAGCTGTGGGAAGAAAGCGGGCACATCGGCTTCTACCAGGACTACATGTACGCCCCGATGAGCGTGGACGAGCGGGAGTACGAAATCCGGCCGATGAACTGCCCGTTCCACATCCGAATCTACAAGAGTCGCCCGCGCAGCTACCGCGAACTGCCCATCCGGTGGGCCGAGCTGGGCACCGTCTATCGATACGAAAAAAGCGGCGTGCTCCACGGCCTGTTCCGCGTTCGCGGGTTCACCCAGGACGACGCCCACATCTTCTGTCGGCTGGACCAGCTCGACGACGAGATTCAGAACGTGCTCGATTTCACCCTGCACGTCCTCCGCACCTTCGGCTTCGACGAATACCAGGTCGCACTCAGCACCCAGCCCGAGAAGTTCGTGGGCCGCCAGTCCAACTGGGACCAATCCATCGCCGCACTCGGCCGGGCGCTCGAGCAAAGCGGCCTGGACTACGTCGTCCAGGAGGGCGAAGGGGCGTTTTACGGGCCCAAGATCGACATCAACATCCGCGACGCCATCGGCCGCGTCCCCCAGTGCACCACCATCCAGGTCGACTTCAACATCCCCGAGCGATTCGACCTGGCCTACGTCGGCTCCGACAACGAAGAGCACCGGCCGATTATGATCCACCGGGCACTGATGGGCTCGATCGAGCGGTTCTTCGGCTGCCTGCTCGAACACTACGGCGGGGCGCTGCCCCTGTGGCTCGCACCCGTCCAGGCGGTGATCCTGCCCATCACCGACCGCCAGCACGACATGGCCGACGACTTGCGGGGCCGGCTCGCCGCCGCCGGGGTCCGCGTCGAATGCGACAACCGGAGCGAGAAACTCGGCGCCAAAATCCGCGAACACACGACCCAGAAAGTCCCCTATCTGCTGATTATCGGCGACCGCGAACAGGAGAGCGGCAACGTCTCGGTTCGCAAATACAAAATCGGCGACGCCGGCACCATGGCTGTGGACGCACTCCTTGCCGAGATGCGCCACACGATCGAAACCAAAGCAACGGAGCTGCCGGGGTCAGAGTGACCAGCCCCAGCCCGGGGCACAGAGGCAAACGCCAAGGAGGCAAAAAACGACTGCTGCAAACAAAGGCCTGCGAATCAACGACCAGATTGGAGCCAGCCGTGTCCGGCTGATCGACAACGAGGGCGAGCAGGTGGGAATCCTCCCCATCGAAAAGGCGAAGCAAGCGGCCGAACGGGCCGGGCTCGACCTCGTCGAGGTCCATGCCGCAGCGGACCCGCCGGTCTGCAAGCTCATGGACTACGGCAAATACAAGTACAAACAGAAGCGGAAGGCCCACCAGGCGAAGGCCAAATCGCACGTCACCCACGTCAAGGAAATCCGCCTGCACCCAAAAACCAGCGACCACGATATCGGATATCGGCTGGACCACGCACGCGAGTTCCTCGAACGGGGCGACAAGGTGCTGTTCTCGGTGATGTTCAAGGGCCGCGAACTGGCCCACATGGAGACCGGAGAGGCACTGCTGCAAAAAGTGGCCGACCGGCTGGCCGACGACGCCAGGGTCGAAACGCCGCCAAAACGTGACGGCCGACGCAGGATGAGCATGCTGCTCGGCCCGAAATAAACGACGCCCGGGCCGACTACAGCCCAAAAACGGATCGAACAGAGACGGAGAGGAGACGTATTATGCCAAAACACAAAACGCACAAGGGCATCGCCAAACGCATCCGGGTTACCCGCAACGGCAAGATGCTGCGAGGCAAAGCGGGCCGCCGGCACCTGCTGTCCCATAAATCGGGCAAGCGCAAACGACAACTGCGCAAGAAGGGCCAGGTGAGCCCCGGCGAAGAACAGCGCATCAGACGCGCTCTGGGACAGTAAGCGAAACGGAGGACACCCCATGGCCAGAACCAGAAACATCCCAGCCAGAAACAAACGACGCAAGAGAACCCTCAAGGCGGCAAAGGGCTACTACGGAGCACGCAGCCGCCAGTACAAGACCGCCCTCATCGCCGTCGAGCGCGCCCGGGCCAACGCCTATCGCGACCGCAAGCGCAAGAAACGCGAGTTCCGGCGGCTGTGGATCACCCGCATCAACGCCGCCTGCCGGATGCGCGACAGCAAGTACAGCACGTTCATGAACGGGCTGAAAAAGGCGGGGGTGGAGATCAACCGAAAGATGCTCTCCGAGCTCGCCATTTCCGACGCCGAGGCGTTCGACCGGCTGGTCGAAAAGGCGAACGCCGCCCTGTGACCCGCCCGCCGCATCCGCATCGCACTTAACAGAGGTCCGGCACAATGATCGAAGAACTCAACCGGCTGCGCGAAACGGCCATCCGGGCGATACAAGACGCCGCCGATATCGACGCGCTCGAAGAGGCGCGTGTCCGATACCTCGGCCGGAAAGGGCTGCTGAAAGAGCTCACCGGCAAGCTGCCCGAACTGCCGAACGATGCGAAGCCGGCCGCCGGCCGACTGCTCAACCAGGTCAAGAACGCGCTCACCGAAGCGCTCGCCGAGCGCAAGACCGCCCTGACGGCGAAGACCGCCGACGAGATCAGGCGGCCCGGACCGCGGCTCGACGTCACCCTGCCCGGGACCCGCCCGCGGATCGGCTCTCGCCATCCCATCACCCAGGTTTACGACGAGCTGGTCGAGGCCTTCGCCCGCCTGGGGTTCGAGACCGCGTACGGCCCGGAGATCGAGGACGAGTACCACAACTTCGACGCCCTGAACATCCCGACCGACCACCCGTCGCGCGACGCCTTCGACACGCTCTACATCGACGACGAACACCTGCTGCGCAGCCACACCTCGCCCGTCCAGATTCGGGTGATGGAGCAGCGCGAGCCGCCGGTCCGCGTCATCGCGCCCGGCAAAGTCTTCCGGCCCGATACCGTCGACGCCAGCCACTACCCGATGTTCTTCCAACTCGAGGGCCTGTACGTCGACGAGGACGTCTCGTTCGCCGACCTGAAAGCCGTGCTCACCATGGGCATGCAGGAGGTGCTGGGGGCCGACACCCGGACCCGGTTCCGGCCCTCCTTCTTCCCGTTCACAGAGCCGAGCGCCGAGGTCGACGTCTCCTGCCCGTTCTGCCGTGGCTCCGGATGCTCGGTGTGCGGCCAGTCGGGATGGATCGAGATGCTCGGCTGCGGGATGGTGGACCCCGAGGTCTTCCGCCACGTGGGATACGACACCGAACGATATACCGGGTTCGCCTTCGGCATCGGCATCGACCGGATGGCGATGACCCGGCTGGGCATCAATGACATCCGCCTGTTCTACGAGAACGACGTGCGGTTCCTGAACCAATTCTGAACGGAGGGCTGGCATCATGTTCGGCAGCATGCGAAAAATACTCGATAAATACCAAAAACTCCTCCTCGTCGTGCTGGCCGCGTTCCTCATGGTCATCTTCGTCATCCCCATGGGCATCTTCACCCAACCCACACAGCGCCGCGTCGAAGGAAAGATTTTCGGCCGCGATGTCACCCACGACAGCATAAATGATTTCAGCAGGCGCTGGCAACGGCTCGGCCTGAACTTCGTGCGCTCCGGGATGGAAGCCCGGGACGGCGAAGTCGTCTTCAACACCTACCTGCTGCGGTTGGCCGCCCAGGAAGAGGGGGTCCGGGCGAGCTCGGACGCCGTGAACCGCATGATGCGGCAACGCCCCAAATATAACCAGCGGATCGAATACGTGCTGGCCGACCCGGACGACCTGGCCGAGGATATCGATCCCGACGTTGACGAACTCCGCCAGTTCCACGAGACCGAATCGGAACACCGGGACGAGCCGTTCGAGGATGTCGAGGCGGCCGTCCGCGACGAATACCAGGCGGTCCGTGCCGGCCGGCTCGCCGCCCAACTGGCCCGGGAAGCACATGAGCAAGTCGAGGCCATCCCCGAACCGGCCCGTGAGGGCGATTCCTGGCGTCGAGCGCTCGCCGCCGCGGCAGAAAGCACCGACCCGCCGCTGGCCTACCAGTTGTCCGACTCGTTCAACCAGGGGAACGCCGCCGACGTACTCGACAGGTTGACCCTTCCCGCTCCGGACACCACGCTGCCCGAGGCGGTCAAGGAACTCCTGTTCCAGATCCCCGCCGGGCAGGTCAGCCCCCTGTTCCAGGCCGGGGACAAGCACTATTTCTTCCGCGTCACCGAAATCTCGGCAGGGGTGACCGCCCAGGGCACTCTGTTCAACAGGGACTACGGCTGGCGGCACGGCCAATACGTCCTTCTCCGCGAGTACGCGGACTACGACGAGCTGTTCGAGGCGAAGGTCGGCCTGTCCACCAGCCGCGCCCGCCGCACCTTCCAGGAGTACCTCCAGGTCCAGGAGTTCGTTCGCCTGATGGCCGGCAGGGACGAAACCACACCGATCGCCGACGATACCGCCGAACAGGCGATCCGGATGTCCACCGAGGAGGCCAGCGGACTCGTCCTCGAATTCGGCGTCCAGCCGTTCTTCGACACGGCCACCCCGCCCTCCCCCGAGGAGCTGCTCGAATTCTACGAGGAGCGCAAACACCGCGATGCCACGATGTTCAGCTTCGGGTACCTCCAGCCGGCCAGTGTGCGCATCCAATACGCCCGGGGGACCGACGGCCAACGCACCGAACTCCGGCAACTGTCGCGGGAGACCCGCGACGCGGCGGCAAGTCCCGCGGGGTTCGAATCCCGCGCCACAGAGCTCGGCCTTGAGTTCGGGGTGACCGACCGGCTCCTGAGCGCCGATCAGCTTCGCGAGCAGTTCCCGGGCATGGCACAGGCCGACGCGTTCCCCGACATCGCGTTCCAGGACATCATGTGGCCGCCGCTGGCTCCGGCACCCGGTATGCCCGCGCCGGAAACCGGCCAGATCAGCCCGATCCTGTCGACCAACGGCGAACTGTTCATCTTCCGCGTCCTCGAGCGCGAAGACGCCCGGGCGGTCGATTTCGGCAATCTCCCCCCCCAGACACAACAGCAGGTGCAGATGGATTATGCCCGATTCCGGGCTGTCCAGGGGGCGAAGAACACCGCCTCCGATCTGAAACGCCGGATCGCCCGCGATCTGCTCGCCCGCGTTGCAAAGGAGAACGACCTCGATATCCGCACCGACACGATCATCGGCGGGCACGCGCCCGACCTGCCCGACGCGCTGACCGAATATGTGGACCGCCGGCTGACCCACGCCCCGGGCGAGATCGTGCCGCTCGTCGAGCACGAAGGCGTTCGTCACACCGCGGTGACCGTCCGCGTCGACGAGATCGCCGACGAGATACACATCGAATACATCGCGTTCAGCCCGGACGACATCGCGGCGGTCGAGCCCGACAACGGGTTCGACGAATCCTACCGGACATACCTGCGCGAAGCTCTCATCGACATCTTCCGGACGACCGCCGCAGAGCTTCAACTGCCCGCCCGCGCCCAGACCACCGACCCGTTCCGGGATGATGACCCGGATGCGCTGCTGGGCGACGAGTCGCTGGCCCGGGCGGCCTTCGAGCTCGAACCGAACACCATCAGCCCGCCGGTCGTCGGTGAAGAACACGTCGTCATCATGGTCCGCGAGCCCAGCGAATCGGTCGAGGAACGCAAGCTCGAATGGATGTCCGTCGACCCCGGGGCCTATCGCCCGCTGACGGTGACGGTCGATGAGGACGAGGCGAGGGCGTACTATCAGGAGCACCGCGACACGTTCCGCGAGCCGAGCCGCAGCCGGGCGGAATTTATCCTCGCCACCTTCGACCGGGTCCAGAGCCAGATCATGGACACGATCACCGACGAAGAGATCGAGGCCCACTACCAGGCGGACCTCGAGTCCGAAACCCCTCAATACGAGGACCGCGAGCTCGACGACCGGCTCCGCCAGGCGATCCGCCGCGAACTCGCCCGAACAAGGGCTCGCGAAGAAGCGGCCGAGCAGACGATCCGGACGGCTCACGAGGCCGCCCTCGATGCGGAAGAGGCCGAACTGACAGAGGTCGCCCAGGAACTGCCGGACGAATACCGACAGCGTGTCATCGCCGACGTGACCGACCGCATTACCGACGACGACGTGATGGTCCACCCGCATCTGTACTCGCCCGAGATCGCCGCTCTCATCGCCGCGAGCCCGGTGAACGAACTGGCCGACCCGATCGAAGTGCCCGGACAGGGCTGGCTTGTCTTCCGGGTCATCGAGCGGACCGACGCGTTTGTGCCCGAGTTCGAGGACATCGAGGCCGAGGTGTTCCGGGCGGCCCGCGAGGACAAGCTCGCCGACCGCGCCCGCCGGGCCGTCGAGACGGTGTGGGCCGAGGTCACCGCCCGGCCCGATCTGTCCATCGCCCAGGCCCTGCAGCAGCCCGGCCTGACCGAAGAGCTCCCGCCGCGAGTCGAACTCCAACCGCCGGCGTACACCTCGTACGCCGAGGCCGAGGCCAGCCCCGACATCTCGCTGCCCCTCCGGCAGGCGGCATTCACCGTCGAGCCGGGCCGGGTGACCGACATCGTGGAGTCAAACGGGCTGTTCCAATTCGCCCGGGTTATCGAAGCTCGCGAGCACGAACTGGCAAAGGTCCACTATATCCCCTTCCCCGCCGACCTGTACGCCGCGATGGTCGAGTTCGAAGAGGACGAGGCCCGACAGCATTACGAAGAGCACAAAGCCGATTATATGACGGAGGTGGTGTACGAGCTCGAGACCCTGACGTTCGCCGAGGACGAGCTCGACGAGGAGGAGCTCGAGCCGACCGAGGAAGAGCTCGAACAGGCCTACCGCCAGCTCCGGGCACGGTTCAAGGACGAGGACGCATCCGAGCCGGGGCGACCGGTCTATAAGCCGCTGACCGACGAATCAGTGAGGGAGGAAGTCGGCCAGATCGCCCGGGAGGAGAAGACCCGGGCCCGTGCGGGCGAGCTGCTCCGCGCCGCCTACGAGAAGCTGCAGGAGGACGAGGCGGCGAAGCTCGCCGACATCGCCGACGACCTGCCCGGGGTGGAGCTGTCCACCCACGTCGAGTACATCCCCGACGCACCCGCCGAGGAGTCGACCTTCCCCTGGCTGCACGACCTGCCCGGGCTGGACAGCTTCCTCAATGCGGCCGAGACGGGCGACACCAGCCCTCTGCTCCGCTCGCTGACCGGGCGGTGGGCCATCGTCCGGCTGACCCGTGTCCACGAGCCGGACGTTCCGGATTTCGAGGAAGTCCGGTTCGAGATCGAGCGCGATCTCGAACGGCGCAAGCAACTGGCCTGGGTCAAGACGTTCGCCGAGACCATCGCCGACCGAGTCGACGAGCCGACCGCCGAGGGACTGACCAACGCCCTGCCCGACCGCGATGCGTTCCGCCAGATCGTCGGAGAAGTGTACCTCGAACAGATCTCGCCGGCCACCCGCGCCGACCTGATGCAGATTCAACACCAACTGTCCCAGCAAATGCAGTGGCTCGAACAGATGCCGGCCCAGCAGCGGGAATGGATGGAGTTCCAATTGCTCCAGGGTGCCGGCATGCTCGTGCAAATGGAGCAGCTCTTTACCCTGCGGCACATCGAGATCAGCGAGCCGGTCTTGGTCGGCGACAAGGCGATGAGTTGCGCCGTCCAGATTCTGACAGAGCTCGAGCAGCCGGAGGTCGAGCCGGAAATGGCCGCCCAACTGGCGGACAGCTACCGCCGACAGGCCTATCGAGAACGACTGGCGGCCCTGATCCGGTCTGTCGTAGACCAATACGAGCCGGCTCACAGCCCCCAGCTACAGTGAGGGGCCGGTGGCGC
>PUPC01000018.1 GCA_003553185.1 Planctomycetota bacterium
CGAACGGCACCCCTTCCGCACTCTCCCGTCTGTCATCCGGCACAAGCCGGCCGACGTGAGCTCTCGTGCTCCCATCCCCCCCCCTCTCCCATGCGCCCGTGCTCCCATGCCCCCTTGCTCCAATTTGCTCCGCCGCCCTCCCCCAGCGAATGGTCCGGGGAAACGCACCGCGGGGCCCTGAGACAGGCCTGCAGTTGGGCGGGCTGCGCGGCGTTTTATCGGGGGCGGTGTTTGCGGAGCGCCTCGAGCAGGCGGTCGATGTCTTCCGCCAATGGTGCCTGGTAGGTGACCGGTTCTTTTGTGTCCGGGTGGCGGAACCGGATGGAATGTGCGTGGAGCGCCTGCCGTTCGATGATCGGGCTTTCGTCGGGGCGTCTCGATTCCGCGTCGAGGAGGTCCGACAGGTAGAGCAGGCGTCGCCGGCCGTAGGTGGCGTCGGCGACCACCGGGTGTCCGAGCCGGCTCATGTGGACGCGAATCTGGTGCGTCCGGCCGGTCTCGGGCCGGACCCGGACGAGTGCGAACTCGCGGAACCGTTCGAGCACTTCGTAGATGGATACGGCCCGCTTGCCGTTTTCTGGGTCGACTGCCATCTTCTCCTGGCGTCGTGGATGTCGGCCGATGGGCATTTCGAGCTTATCTGCGTCCAACTCCGGCTCGCCCTCGACGACGCACAGGTATTCCTTTTCGACGCGGCGGGCTTGGAACTGGCGGCCGAGCCAACTGCGGGCGTCCTCGTCCCTGGCGACAATGATCACCCCGCTCGTATCGCGGTCGAGACGGTGGACGATGCCCGGTCGGACGTTGTCGTCGGACTCGGCCAGGTCGTCGGATCGGGCGAGGAGGGCGTTGACCAGGGTGCCCCGGTGATAGTATCGAGCCGGATGGACGATCATGTCGGGCGGCTTGTTGACCACCAGAATCCGGTCGTCCTCGTGGATGATATCGAGCGGGATGTCTTCGGGCTGAAGTTCGGGTCGGGCGAACACGGGGAGCTCGATCCACAGGCGGTCCCCGCGTTTCAGCTCGTAGTGCGGCTTGACCGGCTTGTCGTTGACGGTCACCTTCCCTGCCCGCACGAGCCCGGTGAGGAACGTGCGCGAGTAGTCGTGGAACTTGGCAGCGAGGTAGGCGTCGATCCGCCTGCCGGGCATCGACTTTCGCACCCGCCAGTCGTGGGTCTCGGTGTGATCGACCTCGCGCTCGGCGTAGGGTGGTTTCGGGGGCATTGCGGACCTGCCCGGTGTGAGAGGGCCCGGCGGTGGAGGCGGGTTGCCGGGCCCCGTGTCTTCGTAGTCTCGGCGGCAGCCGCTCGAGCGGTCAGCTCACGCCGCAGAGCATTTTCGCGACGTCGACGGCGGACGCGGCGTCGGGGGCATACCCCTGGGCGCCGATCTCGTCGGCATATTTCTGTGTTACGGGTGCTCCGCCGATGATCACCGGCACGGTGTCCGTACCTGCTTCTTTCAGAGCTTCGATGATCTTGGGCATCTGGGGCATCGTGGTGGTGAGCAGTGCGGACAGGCACAGCAGCTTGACGCCGCTCTGGGCAGTCTCGACGAACTTTTCGACGGGGACATCGACGCCGAGGTCTTCGACCTCGAACCCGGCGCCCCGGAGCATCATAGCCACGAGGTTCTTGCCGATGTCGTGCAGGTCGCCCTTCACCGTCCCGATGGCGGCCTTTGCCACGCTCTCGACGCCTTCGCTTTGCAGCACGGGCTGGAGCACGTCCATCCCGCTGTGCATGGCCCGGGCGGCGATGAGGACTTCAGGCACGTAGAACTCGTTCGCCTTGAACCGGCGCCCGACCTCGTTCATGCCGGCGATCAATCCTTCGTCAAGAATCTGTTTGGCGGGGGTTCCCGCGTCGATCTCCTGCTGGACGAGGTTTTTCACTTCATCGGCCTTGCCGCCGATCAGGGCCTCGGCGATCTTGCTTGTGTCAGCCATGTAACGACCTCCAAATAAAAGAGATAATATGTACTGTACGACCTACATCAGCCCGTCCTGCCTGAGCTTCGTCAGCCGGTACTCGGCCAACTGCTGCCAGACGCTTTGGGGTTCTTCTCTGAGCGCGGTATATCGTTCGCTCGCCTCCTCGTGCCGCCCCAACAGTTCGAGGCACCGGCCGGCGAGAAACGCGGCTTCGTTGCCCACGATGGGCCGGGTCCGGTGATTCCTTACGGCAGCGTCGAGGTGTTGGAGCGCCTGCTCGTGGTGGCCCAAGTCCTTCTTGACCTTGCCGAGTGCGAAGTCGGTCAGCCCGCGCAGCAGGTCGGTATCCGCTGCCCGTTCCGCTCGCTCGAGGGTTTGCTGCGCCCGCTCGAGGTCGCCTTCCTCGCCGCGTTCGTGGTACTGCCTGGCCAGTCGGAGGAGCAGTTCCGCGGCCCGTGGGTAGGTTTCCACCGCCGCTTCCATCTCCTCGATGGTCTCGGCGGCCGCCAAGGCGTCCAGTGCACGTCGCCCCCGGACTTCTCGGAGCCCGGCGAAGACGGCGACGGCGACGAATACGACGGCGACGACGGCGACGGTCGTGAGGACCATGGTGCGGCGTTCGAGCACCTTGTCCCAAACCGCCGAGACCGTTTTGACGAAACGGTCGTCCTCGTGCAATCTTTCTTTCTGTTCTTTTCTCACAGCGTCTCTCTCTTTCTGTTTCTCGGCCGCTGCCGGCTGGTACGCCCGAGAGGATTCGAACCTCTGACCTGCGGTTTAGGAAACCGCTGCTCTATCCTGCTGAGCTACGGGCGCGTTCATTCGCTGTCGTAGTCGACCAGTGCGAAGGTATTGCGTCCGTCCAGCTTCCGCCGGCCCTGGAGGAAGCTCAGTTCGATGACGAACGTGCAGCCGACGACTTCTCCGCCCAGACGCTCGACCAGTCGGCAAGCGGCGGCCATGGTCCCGCCTGTGGCCAGCAGGTCATCGACCATCAAGACCTTCTGGCCGGGCTTCACCGCATCGATATGCATCTCGATGGTGTCGGTCCCGTATTCCAAATCGTAGGTCTCTTCGATCTTTCCGGCCGGCAGTTTGCCCGGTTTTCTGACCGGTGCGAACGCGACGCCCAGCCGTTCGGCGACCAGCGACCCGAAGATGAACCCGCGCGATTCGATGCCCACGACGACATCGACCCCGGCGGCCTTGTACGGCTCGGTGATGGCGTCGGCCGCATCGCGCGTGGCCTGTGGGTCGGCCAGCAGGGTGGTGATGTCGCGAAACACCACCCCCGGCTTCGGGAAGTCGGGCACGTTGCGTATGATGGTTCTCAAGTCTTTCATCCGCCCTCGACCATGTTTCCTCTGGTTGGCGATCAACTGCCGCGATTCTAGGCCGGTCTCGCGCGATTGTCAAGCTTCGGGGCCGTCTTCGTCCGTCTGGTCGGCCGTATCCAGCGACTCGATGATGGCGTGGAGCCGTTTGATCGCGTTTCGCTCGATCTGTCGGACGCGTTCCCGGCTGATGCCCAGCTTCTCGCCGAGTTGGGCCAACGTCATCGGGCCGGCTTCGTCCAGCCCATATCGCAGGCGGAGGATGAACGCCTCCCGTTTGTCGATGGAATCGAGCACCTTGCGCAGCGTCTCGTGCTCGACCTTCGTCAGCAGCTCCTCGTCCGGCCGTTCGGCGGCGGGGTCTTCGATCAGTTCGTTGAGGGACGACAGGAGGTCCAAGCTGATCGGCTGGCCGGGCCGGGAGGAGAGTCGGACGAGTCGCTTGATCATCCGGACGTTGTCGGACTCCAGCCCCGACGCCTCGACGAGTTCGGGTACGGTCGGTCGGCGCCCGAGCTCCGATCGGAGCTGGATTTCGGCGCTTTTCCACTGGGAGATGGCCTCGACCATGTAGGCGGGGACTCGGACGGTCTTGGCTGTGTTGGTGATCGCCCGGCGGATCGCCTGTTTGATCCACCAGTGGGCGTAGGTGCTGAACCGGCAGTTCTGGGTCTGGTCGAATTTTTCGACGGCCCGGACCAGGCCGATGTTCCCCTCCTCGATCAGGTCCATCAGGGGCAGCCCGCGGTTGATATATCGCCGGGCGATATTGACCACCAGCCGGAGGTTGGCGGTGATCATCCGCTCGCGTGCCTCGGCATCGCCCTCCGACACACGGGCGGCCAGTTCTTTCTCCTCCTCGCGGGTGAGCAACTCGGCACGACCGATATCTCGCAGATAGGTGTCCAGTGCGGTTTGCTGTGTGATGGCGCTGCACCTCCCGGGAACACACGGCAACCGATGCCCGCATGCCCGTCAATTAGTCCGCAGTCCCGGCGCGTCATTCCGTTCCGCCGGAGTTCTGCATGGTAACCCGAACGACATCGGGTGTCAAATCGGCTGGCCGTTCCAAACGGTGCCCGCGCGCCTGTGCTGGCTCGACGGCCGGCGGTTCGTCCGCCCGGCTATGGGTTCAGTGTGACGGGCGCTTGTTTCGCGCCGGCCTCATAGGCCGCCAGGCAGATGCGGAGCGTGGCCAGGCCGTCCTCGCCGGTGATGGCCGGGTCGCGCCCGGTTCGGACCGCCTCGGCGAAGTCTTCCAGCAGCGGGACTCTGGGATCGTTCTTCTCGCAGGGGATTTCCAGCCACTCGCCCGCTTTGAGGTCACCGGCCGGTTCGGTGAGATAGACCTGCAGGGGGTTGCCGAGCTTGATCTGGCCCTTTGTGCCGATGATCACGTCGCTGTGGACGCCCCCGCCGGCGGCGAACGTGGTCCCGACGACTGCCCCGAGGGCCGAGTTTTCGTACCGGATGGTGGTTATGATCGCGTCCTCGACCTCGATGTCGGTGGCGAATGTGTCGTAGTCGGCGTACACGGTGTCGGCCTCCATGCCGGTGATGTACCTCATCCGATCGATGTTGTGCACGAAATTCATGATGAGGAATCCGCCGCCCGCCTTCTCCTTGCTCTGCCGCCAGTCGGTCTGCACCCGGCCGGTGAATCCGCCCTCCCAGTAAGACTGTTCCTTGTGGCCGAGGCCGAACATGGTGATCAGACATACCCTGCCGATGGCGCCGTCCTGGATCAGTTCGCGGGCCTTGACGGTGTGGTTGTGGCAGCGCTGGAAGAAGATGGTGCTGAGGCGGACGTCGGCCTGTCGGCATTCGCGGATCATGTCCATCGCGTCATCTTCCCTGGTGGCGATGGGCTTCTCGATCATGACGTGTTTGCCGGCCCGTGCCGCCTGGATCGTCTGGGGGGCGTGGAGCCAGTGGGGGGTCGAGATGAGGACGGCCTCGACGGCGTCGTGGGCAAGCAGCTCGTCGAGGTCGGTGAAGCAGGGGCAATCGCACCGTTCGGCCATGTCCCGGGCCACCGGCTCGTGGATGTCCATGCAGGCGACGATCTCCACATTGTCCACTTTTTCGATCGCCTGTTGATGCTTCATTGCGATCTCTCCGCAACTGACCAGCCCTATTCCCAGCGGTTTTTCTGACACGACAGCACCTCAGATAATCGGAACTCGATCTGTACCGGACGGGCGGCGGCCAGCCCGCTCGCACGTCCACGACGGGAAAGATACCCTCTGTGCGAAGAAAATCAAGTGGCGGAGGTGGGAATGTGCCCGGTTTTCGCCCGGCGGGACCGTCCTCAGAACTCGATCCCGCAGGTGGGGCCGGTCCCGGCGTCGTAGGCGTGCTTGATCTGGTCCATCCGGGTCACGGTGTCGGCGAGGTCGATCAGACCCTGCTGGGCGTTCCGCCCGGTGAGAGCGACGTGGAGTGCCGGGGGCTTGTTTGCCAGCAGTTCGCGGGCGTCTTCCTCCCGGATCAGGCCGATGTGGATCGCTTCGAGGACCTCGTCGAGGATGAGCAGGTCCACCTGTTCGGCCTTGCGGCGGGCGTGTTCGAGTCCGGCCTTCGCCGCCTCGCGGTCCTCGTCCGTCCCGCCCGGGGTCCGGACGAACCCCCGCCCGCAGGTGATGATCTCGAAGTGCTCGCCGATGCGTTTCGCCGCTATGACCTCGCCGACGTCGCGGCGGGCCTTGATGAACTGGACGATACAGACCCGGAGGCCTTGGCCCAGAGCGCGAAGAGCGAGGCCCAGAGCCGCGGTTGTCTTCCCCTTTCCGTCGCCTGTGAAGACCAGGATTCTGCCCCGCCCGGCGTGTTCGCCGCTCATTTTCGGCTCGCTTTTTCCAGTACGTTCCGAAGCTGGTCGCCCTTTCTGGCGATCTTGCCGACCACCTTGATGAGGACCTGCGGCGTGACCACCGCGCGCGGGAGTACTTCGACGACGACGAACTCGGGCCTCTCGGGCCCGCCGTCCAGGGCGATGGCCCCGGCCGAGATCTTGAAGTTCTGGCGCAGCGCCCATTCATACAGCTTGCGGTTGGCCGGCCCGGACTGCGTCGAGATTTTCACCAGCGGCACCCCGTCCTGGTCCTGGACCTTCAGGTTGAGGGCCACGTCCTGGTGCCGGTTGCCGATGGGCACCCGCAGCGACCAGCCGCCGTCCGACTGCTCGTCGGCGGAGACCGCGGTGTTGTACACCGCCTTCGCCACCAGGTCGCTGTCGGTCATCGCCGTCTCGGCCGGCCCCTCGGCGGCGGCGTCACTTTCGCCCATCTCGATCCATCGTTTCCAGGCGTCGTAATCCGGTCCCAGGTTCTCGCCGGTGATATTGGTGAGCGATTCCTCCGCCGCGCTCATGATTTCGTCGTCCTTGAGTGCCTCGACGAGGTGGGGCAGGGCTTTTTCTGCCTTGAGTTCGCCGAGTGTCACCGCCACGCTCCAGCGCACGCCGGCGTGTGGGCTGTCGAGGGCGGCGATCAGCGGGTCCACGGCCTTCTCGCCCATCTCCAGCAGTTCGCTTTTTGCGGCAGACCGGGTCCGATAGTCTCTCAGCCGGCTGATGAGTGGGTCGATGTCCGCCATCGTGCTCTCCTCATTTCCTGAGAAAGTATGCCATCAGTTCGTGGCCGCGCTCGATGGTCAGCCCGGTGCCGGCGGCGGACTTCTCCGAGAACGGCAGCTCGTGCACCGGCCGCACCCCGGTCCCGCACATGGCGAACGGGACGGGCTCGGCGACGTGGGTCCGTTTCGAGATGGGCGTCGGATGGTCGGGCGTGACCAGGACCCGGAAATCGGTCTGATCGAGCAGTGCGTCGAGGATCGGACCGAGCACCTTCTCGTCGATGTCCTCGATGGCCCGGAGCTTGGCGTCCACGCTGCCCTGGTGGCCCGCCTCGTCCGGGGCCTCGACGTGGACGACGACCAGGTCGTGGGTGTCGGCCGCCTCGATGGCGGCCTCGGCCTTGCCCCGGTAGTTGGTGTCGAGATAGCCGGTGGCGCCATCGACCTCGATCACGTCGAACCCGAGGTAGGTCCCGGTCCCCTTGACCAGGTCCACCGCCGTGATGACGGCTCCGGTCTTGCCGAACTGGTCCTCGAACAGGGGGATGGTCGGCGCCTTGCCGCTCCCCCAGAGCCAGGTCATGTTCGCCGGGTTCTCGTGGTGGTCGACACGGACGGCGTTCACGTCGTGCGGCTCCAGGAGCAGGGCCGAGCCGAGCATGAGTTTGCGCAGCATCTCCTGGCCCGGCCCCTCGGGCAGGTGCTCGGCGTAGGGCTGCTCGACGATGTCGTGCGGCGGCGTGCATGTCGCCGACAGGTCCTCGCTGCCGCTGTACACCATCAGGTGTCGGTAGCTCACCCCCGGATGGAAGCAGACCTCGTCGGTCCCCAGGTGTTCGTTTAATAGCTCGATGAGCACCCGGGCCTCGGGGGTGGTAATGTGGCCGGCGCTGTAATCGATCATCAGCTCGTCGCCGACGGTGACCAGGTTGCACCGGAACGCCACCTCCTGCGGGCCGAGCTGGATGCCCATGCCGGCGGCCTCGAGCGGCGCCCGGCCCGTATAATATCGGGCGGGATCGACGCCGAGGACGGACATGATGGCGACGTCGCTGCCCGGCTGCATGCCCTCGGGGACGGTGTGCAGCGTCCCCTGACGCCCGCGCAGGGCCACCGTGTCCATGTTGGGCGTGTTCGCCGCTTCCAGCGGTGTCTTCCCATCGAGCTGGTCGATCGGGTAATCGGCCATCCCGTCGGGTATCACAATGATGTACTTCATCAACTACCTTTCGATGCGAATGAGCTGGGTCGGGGCCTTCACCACGTCCAGCCGGTCGATCTCGGCCAGTGCCTCGGCCAGCCCGTGCTCGCGGGCGCGGTGGGCGATCATCACGACGAACACG
>PUPC01000122.1 GCA_003553185.1 Planctomycetota bacterium
AGCCCGTTGAGGCCCCGGAGACCGAGACCGATATCTTCGACGAGGACATCGACATCGATGCGGACTTCGTCGAGGACGACAGCATGGTCACCCAGCCCACCGACCCGGTGCCGGCGGAGTTCACCGAACAACTGGCCGCGATCAGCATCGAATCGGGCAGCGGCGGGTTCCGCGGCGAGCTGAGCGAAATCAGGACCGGGGCAGGCAGGCGGCGGCAAGCGGTTCGGCAAGGCATGCCCGACGGGACCGAAGACGCGATCCTCGCCGGGCTCCGCTGGTTGAAGCGGAATCAGATCACCGACCCCCAGGATGATCGTCGATGGCACGGAGAAGGCGGATGGCGCGCGGGCCGAGCCAACCGCGACCGCAACGTCGGGGTGTCCGGTCTCGCCTTGCTCGCCTTCCTCGGCTACGGCTGCACCGACGATCCGCACGGCGAACTGGGCGAGTTCGCTCCCACCGTGACCAAGGCCATCGAGTACCTGATCGAAAATCAGGAGCAGTCGCACGACTCGGACCGCACCGGCTGGTTCGGCGGGCGGTTGTACACCCAGGGCATCGCTACGATGGCCCTGGCCGAGGCGTCCGAGATGGTCCGGAACCCCTACCTCCGCGAAAAGGCCAGGGAGGCGGCCGAACTCGGGCTGAACTACATCCTCGAACTGCAGCCCGAGCACGGGGCGTTCTCGTATACCGGCCCCGGACGTGACATCTCGGTCACCGGCTTCCAGCTCCAGGCGATCAAAGCGGCGAAGACCGCCGGGATCAGCATCCCGGAGGAGACCCGGCGGCGCATCGAACGGCTGTTCGAGATATCGACGGCTGCCGACGGCTCGACGCCCTATCGCATCGACCCCGAGCGCAGCGTCCAGAGACGCGGTAAGCTGAGTATGACCGCCGTGTCGCTGGCCACACGCCTGTGGCTCGGCCACAGCCGCCGCTCCGAGGCCTGTCTGAAACAGGCCGAGTACCTCACCCGGAACGACCAGCACCTCGTCGAGGCGGAAAGGGAAGACAAGGTGTACAACCTCTATTACATGAGTTTGGCCATGTTCAACATGGGCGGCCGGTATTGGAGCGAATGGAACGATGCGTTCCACGGGCCGCTCGTCGAGCGACAGATCATGGAAAGTGGGCCCAATCATGGTAGCTGGTGCCCCGAGGGCGACCACGGCGCAGACTGGGGCGGCGGCGGCCGGGTGTACACCACGGCAATGAGCATTATGACGCTGTCGGTGTACTTCCGATATCTGCCCACCTACCAGGCGATCGACCAGGATTTCTGAGCGGCCGCCCTGGCCGGGGGCCCGCTCGCCCCCTCCCTCGACGAAGTCATTCCCCGACTACCCGCGCTCTCCGTCCCGATATGTGCCTCACCACGCCCAACTGCGGGTGGGTGCGGCAATTGGAGCCCCGCGCCCTCCGGAAGGCCGCCTCCCTCATCGAAATATGACGACGGAACGCATTTCCCCGCTGTAACCTGCAAGACGCGCCCGGCCATCCCCTCCAAGGAAAAAAACAACGAAAATATTGTGAACCCGAACGCCGTGCCATCGTTTAACAAAATAGCATAAACGGGTGCCCGGCCGGCGGAGTGTGAAAGGAGATCTGACATGGAACAGATGACCCAGGGCGAGTGGCTTCAATCTCAACTGAAGCGGGCACCGTCGTTCGTATTGGCCTCCGCAATCACGGCGATCCTGCTGCTTATCTGTGCCGTCATCGAGTATTCCCCTGCCGGCGAGCCGCCGCCGACCCTGCCCCCCGTGCGGGCCGACGTCGAGCAGGAGGTCACGCAGCAGTTCGAGGAAATCAAGCGCAACATTGATCCGGAGCCGTCGGACCTCGAACCGAGCGACGAGGTTTTCGAGGAACCTGTCGAAACGGTCTCCGAGGTCGAGACCGACATCTTCGACGAGGACATCGATATCGATGACTTTGTCGAGGACGACAGCATGGTCACGCAGCCCACTGACCCGGTGCCGGGAGAATTCACCGCACTGGTGGCAGTGAACATTCCCGACTCGGGCAACGGCAGGCCCGGCAGCCCGCCCTTCTGGCACCGCGACCCGAACATTCGGCCGCCAAGCATGCCCCCGGGAAATTTGGACGCGATCCATGCCGGGCTCCGCTGGCTGAAGCGAAACCAGAACACGGAGACCGGCGGATGGCGCGCGGGCCGTGGCGGGCGCGACCGCAACGTCGGGGTATCCGGCCTCGCCTTGCTCGCCTTCCTCGGCTACGGCTGCACCGACGATCCGCGCGGCGAGCTGGGCGAGTTCGCGCCCACCGTGACCAAGGTCATCGAATACCTGATCGAAAACCAGGAGCAGTCGCACGACTCGGAACGCACCGGCTGGTTCGGCGGGCGGTTGTACACCCAGGGCATCGCAACGATGGCCCTGGCCGAGGCGGCCGAGATGGTCCGGAACCTCTACCTCCGCGAAAAGGCCAGGGAGGCGGCCGAACTCGGGCTGAACTACATTCTCGAACGACAGCCCGAGCACGGGGCGTTCTCGTACACCGGCCCCGGAAACGACATTTCGGTCACCGGCTTCCAGCTCCAGGCGATCAAAGCGGCGATGACCGCCGGGATCAGCATCCCGGAGGAGAACCGGCGGCGCATCGAACGGCTGTTCGAGATATCAATGGGCGCCGACGGCTCGACGCCCTATCGCATCGACCCCGAGCGCAGCGTCCAGGGGCGCGGTAAGCTGAGTATGACCGCCGTGTTGCTGACCGGCCGCCTGTGGCTCGGCCAGAGCCGCCGCTCCGAGGCCTGCCTGAAACAGGCCGAGTACCTCACCCGGAACGACCAGCACATCGACGAGGCGAAGAGGTCGAACCGGATGTACAACCTCTATTATATGAGCTTGGCGATGTTCAACATGGGCGGCCGGTATTGGAGGGAGTGGAACCATGCGTTCCACGGGCCGCTCGTCGAACGCCAGATTCGGGAGGAGGGGCCTGATCATGGAAGCTGGTGCCCCGAGGGCGACCACCACGCGACGTGGGGCGGCGGCGGCCGGGTGTACACCACGGCAATGGCCTGTATGACGCTGTCGGTGTACTTCCGATATCTGCCCACCTACCAGGCGCTCGACCGAGATTTCTGAGCGGGCGCACCGGCCGGGGGCCTGCCTGCCCCCTCCCTCGACGACGTCATTCCCCGACGAGCCAGCGCGGCCGGAGCCGCAGCCGGCGGAAGAACGGGTTCTTCTCGGGCGGTGCCTCGACGGCGCTCGCCGTCAGGTCGTCCCAATCGACCTCGATGGGCTCGCACTCCCGGTGCTTCTCCTCCCCGATCCCCACCTCCGGCCCCTGCACGTGCTTCACCTCGTCCAACCGCGGTGCCAGCGGTCGTAGGCCGATACACTCGCCCGATTGCGGGAGCCGGACGTATTTGAACTCGGGCGCTGGCATCACCGCGTTCCTCGACCGCACATCGAGCACGTGGAGCGGAACGGCCGAGCCCTCGGTGACGCGGAACAGCAGCGTCGGCCTCCGTCCGCCGGGATAATCGAGCTGTACGACATCGCTCGCCTCGATGTGCGCCTCCTCGACGACGCCGTCGGCGAGTTCGTCCTGGACGCGGCGGTGGAGTTCCCTCTGTTCCGCACGCCGGGCCAGGAACCGCCGGGTGGACGCGATGAGGATGATGACCGCGACGACCGCTCCGACCGCTATGAACGGGACCAGGGCCGGATCGGTTTCGCCCGGCAGGACCGGCCGCTTCGGCCGCCACAGGTACACCGCGGTCAGACAGACCAGCGCCACGGCAAGGTACCCGAAGGTCACCGGATACCACTCCCAGACGGTGACCGGGCGGGTCAGCCGCTCGACGGTTTCGCGTTCGTCCGGCTCGATGGGACGTTGTCGGAAAGGGGAACTGGGCGATTCACTCATCACGGGCCTCGGGCTCGGGCGGTCGAGCCGGCGGAAGCGAGCTCGCTGTCGCATACACCCGCCGGTCGTCAGGGCATCCTGCCGCCCGCAGAAACGTCAACCCCGATTATCAGGCGAAATCCGGGGCGAGTCAAGCCGCAGCATTTCCGGCTGAAATCGCGAAAAACACGTGACATGGGTCGCGAACTTTCCGATAATAGGGATATCGTCAATAGTGGAACGATATCACAAGGCACAGAGAGGTGTGTTGATGAGACGGATTCTGCTTCTGTTGGTCACATTGGCTATTTTTGCAGCGGGTTGCAGCTGGTCGGAGATCATCCCCTGGTCGATTTAAGCTCCGGATCGGCCCGATCGTAATAGTGCTTCTGGGGGATGGGGATTCCGGCCCGGCCCGCCGGGCTTGCATCAGGTCAGCCGCACTTCCACGCCGACCGCGTTCAGGTCCTGCTTGATCTCGGCGATCGTATATTCGCCGTAGTGGAGGATCGACGCCAGGATCGCGGCGTCGGCCCGGCCCTCGGTAAAGACCTCGGCGAGATGTGCGGGCGTTCCGCCGCCGCCGGAGGCGATCACCGGGATGCCCACCGCCTCGGCCATCCGGCGGGTCAGCTCGATATCGAAGCCCTCGGTGGTCCCGTCGCGGTCGATGCTGTTGACGCACAGCTCGCCCGCCCCCATCTCCTCGCCCCGCTTCGCCCACTCGATGGCGTCGAGGCCGGTGTACGTCCGCCCGCCGTCGATCACGATCTCATAACCGCTCGGGGTCCCCTCCGTCGGCTCGACCTGTTTCACCTGCATGCTGAGCACGATGCACTGGTTGCCGAACGCGCGGGCACCGTCGGCGATGAGCCGGGGGTTCCGGACCGCCCCGCTGTCGATACTGACCTTCTCCGCGCCCGCGAGCAGGACCCGCCGGAGGTCGTCCGGCGACCGCAGCCCGCCGCCGACCGAGAAGGGGATGAATATCTCCCGGGCGACCGCCCGGACCACGTCGATGAAGATGTCCCGCCGCTCGTTGCTCGCGGTGATGTCGTAAAACACGATCTCGTCGGCCCCCTGCTCGTAATACTCCCGGGCCATCCGGACCGGGTCCCCGACGTCCACGTTCCCCTCGAACCGCACGCCCTTGGTAACCTTTCCCGCTCGCACATCCAGGCAGGGGATGATCCGCTTGGTCAGCATAACAATCCTTATGATCCGGCGGGGCCGGCGGTGGAGCCGTCCCAACGGCAGAAGTTATCCAGCATCTTCAGCCCGGTCGGGCCGCTCTTCTCCAGGTGGAACTGAGTTGCGACCAGGTTCCGCTCGCCCACGACACAGGCGAACGGTTCGCCGTAGCTCGACCGGGCATAGACGAGCGAGTCGTCGGCCGGCTCGGGGAAATACGAGTTGACGAAATAGAAGTGCGAGCCGTCGGGCACCCCGTCGAAAAGCGGGTGCGGACGCTCGACGCGGACCCGGTTCCAGCCGATCTGCGGGACCTTGAGCCCCGGCCCTCCGGCGAACCGCCGGACCCTGCCCGGCAGGATGCCCAGGCACTCGGCGTCGTCCTCCTCGCTCCGTTCGAAGACAATCTGTATGCCGATGCAGATGCCGAGCATCGGTGTGCCCGCCGGGAACACCTCGTCCCGGAGCACCGCGTCCAGCCCGAGCCGCCGGAGGTTCTCCATCGTGGAACCGGCGGCGCCGACGCCGGGGAAGACCACCCGCTCGGCGGTGCGAATCACGTCGGGCTCGTCGGTGATCGCCACATCGTGTCCGAGGTGCTCGACGGCCCGCAGCACACTCTGGAGGTTGCCCGCCCGGTAGTCGATGATCGCAATCATAGCAGCCCCGCCAGCGTGTCCCTGATGTCGGCCGCGACCGCCTCGCGGGATCGGCCCGCGTCCAGCCGGACGATCCGTTCGCCCTCTCCCTCCAGCAGGTCGGCGATCTGCAGGTAATTCGAGCGGACGCGGGTGAGCATCTCGGCGTTCTCGAAGACCTCGCGGGGCGAGTTCTCGAACAGCTCGCGGGGGGCGATCCGCTCCTCCGCCTGCCCGATAGGTAGATCGAGCAGGAACGTCAGGTCGGCACGCCGCACCTCGTGGTTCATCGCCCGGACCAGATCGAGGTCGTAGTCGATCGATTGATACGCGAACGACGACAGGTAGCACCGGTCGCTGACCACCCACCGCCCGGCCTCCAGGGCGGGGGTGATGACGGCCTGCATGTGGTGCATCCGGTCGGTCGCGAACAGGAGTGCGAAGAAATGCGGGGCCAGTTGCTCGCCCTCGCAGCCGGGCATCCGCCGGGCGAGGGCCTGCCGGATGAGCTTGCCGACGGGCAGGTCGGTCGGCTCGCAGGTCTCGACCACGTCGACCCCCTTCGAGCGCAGCCAGGCCGCGGCCACCCGCGCCTGGGTGGTCGTGCCCGACCCGTCGATCCCTTCGAAAACGATGAATTGTCCCCGGCTCATCTGCTCCTCGCTGACCTGCAAGAACCATACACTGGGCGACCGGGCGGCCGCGGCTGGAATAGGCCTCGGCACATCGGGTACGCCCGTGCCCCGCCGCTGCACAATGTACCGATTCCGGCCGTTCGTGGCAAGGGGAACCGAAAAAGAGCTTCCGGCACAGTTCCACGTGGTCGGTCTTGCAACGCGGACCGCCGTTTATCGTCGTCGGACAATTCGGCCGGATGCCGCCGCCTTCGCCTTTGAGAAAACTCTTTCGCTTTTCTGCTTGACATAGTGCGTCGGGTTTGATGATAATCTTCGGTGAAGGAATCAGTGGCGGGCCTTGCTCAAGCTCGTGTGGCAGTGGGAACGCTGAGCAAGTACGGGAAGAGGAGGGGCTGGCGATGAGTTATGCACGGACCATCGGTCGGATACTGTTGGTGTGCCTGGCGGCGCTGGCGGTCGGCGGGTGCCGGAACGATAATGACGACCCGCCTGCCCTGCCCCCGGAAGAAGCTGTTGTGCCCGAGCTTCCTCTGGAAGAACCGGCCCAGCCCCCGGAAGAACCGGAAGACGACGACCCGTGGGGGATTGCCGAGCAAGAACCCCGCGAATTTAATTCTGAACTCCCGCTGAGGGTGTTCATCCTCCACTTGGACGAGGATGGATGGCCTAAAGGAGACGAAGATGAAGTTGACAATATCCACGAGATCCGACTTGGTAAACAACGAAAACTGCTCGGGACGACCCCGGCGGCGGAACCGCTCGCCATTCCCGGCGGTGTCTTGTGGTGGGTTGAACCGACAGGCGACTTGTCGATGCCGGCGCTGGCGGCCGAGATCGAGACGAAGGGAATCCCCGGTGTACGGCTGGGGCTGAGGGGGGCGCGGATAGACCGGGACCTGGCCCACCTTCAGGGTCTGACCGGGTTGCGGTTGCTTGACTTGAGTTACACACAGGTCACGGACGCGGGGCTGAAACACCTCCGCGGCCTGACTCAGTTGCGAGGACTTTGGCTGACATTTACACAGGTCACGAACGCGGGGCTGGATCACCTACGCGGCATGACCCAGTTACGGTGGCTTCTTCTGGGAAGAACACAGATCACGAGCGCTGGGCTGGTGCGCCTCCGCGGCATGACCCGGCTGCAAGTGCTTTCTTTGGAAAGGAATGGGCGCACGGGCGCGGGGCTGGCCCACCTCCAGGGTCTGACCCGGTTGCGGTCGCTTGACTTGAGTTACACACAGGTCACGGACGCTGGACTGGAGCACCTACGGGGAATGACCCAGTTGCGGTGGCTTTGGCTGGACGGCGAACGGGTCGAGGGCGCCGGGCTGGTGCACCTTCGCGGCATGGCCCACATGCGGGCTCTCTCCCTGTCGAACACGCGGGTCACGGACGCGGGGCTGAAGCATCTTCACGGTATGACCCAGTTGCGATGGCTTATACTGAATAGAACACGGGTCACGGGCCCGGGGCTGGCGCACCTACGCGGAATGACCGAGTTGCGGGATCTTTTCCTGGGCGAGACACCGATCGACGACGCGGGACTGGAACACCTCCCCGACCTGCCCCGGCTGGAGTATCTTATGTTGCGTGGAACACGGGTCACGGACGCGGGGCTGAAGCATCTCTACGGTATGACCCAGTTGCGATGGCTTATGCTGAACAGAACGCAGGTCACCGAAGCCGGCGTGGCGGAGCTCCAGAAGGCGCTGCCCCGAACTACTATCGGGAGATAACGTACCGCCCAAACGTTGCACAGGCGGAAGGAGGAGGATG
>PUPC01000103.1 GCA_003553185.1 Planctomycetota bacterium
GGATGAGCAGGACGGGGAGCAGGATGACGAGCGGCAGGATGACCCCGAGGGTCGCCCGGCCCTGGACCTTCTCCCACACCCGGGCCTCCTTCAGCCAGGTGGCGTGGGCCTGGACCTCCGACCGGGGCGGCTCCCGGGCGTCGATATCCTCCAGCCGGGCGTTCGCGATCTTCATATCGACCATCGCCCGCAGGTTGTAGGAAGTGACCGGCCACATCAGCAGCCGCAGCACGATGGTGAACAGGATGATGGCGACGCCGTAGTTTGGGACGACGTTGTCGTATATCCAGGTCAGCAGGCGGATGGCCGCCGGGCCGAAATACCAGTAGTCAACCGCCTCCTGGGGGCGGCCGGGCAGACGAGACAGCGTATCGTAGTCCTTCGGCCCGGCATACATATGGAACTGCTGGTTGACCCGCTCGCGGCCGATCGGGCCGGCCCCGGGCAGAGGGACCCGGATATCGACGGCTGCGGCCGCCGACGCGGTCCGAGTCAGCTCCATCCGGCCGTCGTACAGCGCGGTCTCCGGGATGACGATCACCGCGAAATACCGGTTCGCATTCGACACCCACTGCAGGGTCGGGGTGCCCTCGCCGGGGCCGGGACGAGCGCTCATTCGCTCCTCCTCGCCGGGCCATCGCCGGACGCCGGAGAGCCGACGGACCTCGTGATGCCGGACGATGTTGTCGGCACGTACTGCGATCTGGCAGTCGCCCCGGCCCTGGTCACCCGGCACACCGACGGCGTTGGAGACGGTCAGGGTGTATGCCCCGGCTTCATCCAGTGCCTCCCAGGCACCGGCGCCGAGAGGTGCACCGACGTTCTCGATATCGACGCTGAAGATGATCAGCGGCTTGTCGCCGTGAACAATGAACGTCTTGGTCAGGGCGATCCCGTCACTTTCCCGGCGGAAGCTGAGAGCCCGAACTTCGATGGAATCGCCTTCCACGTCGATCGTCTCCATCGAATCACCGACGAGTTCGTATGGCTGCTCCGCCCACTCCTCGGAGTCCGGGAGACTGACGATCAGGCCCCGGTTGTGGTGTGTTTCCCCCGTCGATTCGTAGGTGGGCGCGATCAGCGTCTCCGTGTGGCCGTCCTCGGGAGAGACCCATTTCAGCTCCTTGATCGCGGCCCCGAGCGGGGTGAATGTGACGTCGAGCTGGCCGTGCTCGACTCGGACGGTGTCGGCGTCCACCTGGGGATCGACGTGTGCCGAACGCGGCTCGATGCTCGGCGGGCTGACGACGTCGCGGATTTCGTCCCAGAAGAAGTAGCCCAGCCCGAGGACGATAATGGTGACGGTGAAGATCAGCCGCCGGATGTCGATCTGTGGGCCGGACGGGTCGCCGCCCTGCTGCCCGGCGTCCGTGGGGGCCTCGGGCTCCGCCTGTTCGGCGGGCCGATCATCCGGTTCGTGGGAGGGGGCTTGTCGGTCTGCCTCGTCGTTACCCATACATTAAGTATTATAGCAACTAAACAGGGGCCGGTTCAGCGCCCTTCCCCGCCCAGTTTTTCTCGCAGGCGGCGCTGAACGAGTTCCGGCACGAACGCCGAGACGTCGGCGCCCAGGGCGACCGCTTCCTTGATGAACCGGGAGCTGAGGAAAGAGTATTCGTTGCTCGTCATCATGAACATCGTCTCGATGTCGGTGGTGAAATGCCGGTTGATCAGGGCCATCTGGAACTCATACTCGAAATCACTCACCGTGCGGATGCCGCGCAGCATCACGTTCGCCCCGCAGGAACGCACGTAATCGACGGTCATGCCTTCGAAGGCGTCCACGGTGATGCGGGAATCGTCGCTCAGCACCTCCCGGACCATCTCGACTCGCTCGTCGGCGGTGAAAAGCGTCTGCTTGGCCACGTTCCGGGCGACGGCCACGATCAGCTTGTCGAATATCTTCAGTCCCCGCTTGGCGAGGTTGATGTGGCCGTGGCTGATGGGGTCGAACGAGCCGGGATATACAGCCGTCGTCATGCAGGTCACCTCGGAGTTTCTACCAAATGGAATTCCCGAACGCTGTGCGGCTGGTAGCGCCAGTGCGGATAGTAAGTGGGGGCGAGTGCCGGGCCGACGCTGATCGTGCCCAAGCTGGCTCCCTTGGCCTTGTCAAACTCGTAGCCGATGGTGATGTGCCAATCGTGGAACCGCCGGGTGACCGCCACGGTTCGGTCCCAGGAGGACCCGCCTCGGAAATTCTGGCGCAGGTCGAACCCCAGATGCCATTTCGGGCTGACCTCCCAGTCCATCCCGACGCCGAGGAGCGACACTTCGCCGAAGCGATAATCCTGGCTCAACCGCAGTTCGAGGTCCGGGCGCAGTTGATGTACCACCCCGCCCCGGACCGTCTCGAACTCGCCGCCTTCGAACGCGAATTCGCTGTCCAGAAAGACGTGGGTCCTGGGTGACGTCCGGACTGTCAGATCAGTTCGAAGGTTGGAGAAATGACGGACACGTCGCCCTTCCGGATGGATATTATCGCGACTGCGGCGGGGGAAGAAGTCGATGTCTATGTCGAGATCGACCACGTCGACCGGGTCGGCCTCCCGGGCCCTCAGGAAGGCCTCTTTCCGCCGGTGCCATTCGCCGCCGACCGGCTCGCGGGGGTCCCTCTCCACCCCGGGCGCCCATCGGGTCTGCCACCGGTTGCGGAGAGCGAGGTTGATGCGATGCAATCCTTGCTGCTCGCTCACGTCGTCCTGCATCGGCAGCCGATGCGGTTTGACGCTCGGGGTGCTCTGGTAGTCGTAGGTCAGCTCGGGGGTAATGATGTGGCGCCGACCGTGCGGGAAGATCGATCGGAGCAGCGGGCGTTGTTCCTCGTCCACGGCCCGGTGGAACTCGGTCGCGATCCGGCCGCCGGCCAGTGCCTGGTGGCGGGTTCGGCTGCCGGTGCGCCTGCGGGCGGCCGCGACGTCGGGCGGCAGAGCCGGCCCGACCGGAGGGAGCTCCCGGTCATAGTCGCCCCGTATCGACGACAGCCCATGTTCGAACCAGGAGAACCGCCAGCCGACGTAGGGCTCGATCTCGAAGATGCCGGCGGTGAACGGGCGCGATATGATGTCGGTCGTGTCCAGCCGCCAGCTCGAGAGTCTGTCGCTGTCCTGCTCGCGCAAGCTGAGTGCGTCGGGCCGCGAGTATTCGTTGTACCGGAGCCAGCGGCGTGTAATATCCATCAGCGTCTGGCCCTGCCGGCGTCGCATATCGCTGAACCGGGTCCTAACCCGTGCGATCTCGCTGCTGTGGGTCCACAGGAATCCGGCCCCGATCGGTTGTGCGACAATGTCGAACCCGAGTTGGGGCAGATATTCGGTCTGTGTGTAGAAGTCGTTGATCTGCCTCTTGGCGTGGATGAAGAACGCCCAGTTGTCCCTGCGATACCTGAAGAGGGCCCTGGTTTCCGGCGGTTTTTCGGTCTTGAACTCGCTTTCGAAGAACTCGCGATAGATTCCGGCGTCGCTGAACTTGTGGACTTCCAGGTCGAAGTCGATGTGTTTGCCGTATTCGTGCCGATGGATCCAGCGGAACCGGTAGCGGTTGTCTTTTCCCAGCGGGATATCGCTGGGGAACGGCCCGGCGTCGGGCGGCCAGGTGTCCTCTGTCCAGTCGTTGCCGGCGTGCGATGTATCGGCCAGTGCGTCGGTGCCCCGGTCCTTGGGAATCCAGAAGGCATCGAGCGAACCGCGTATCGCGTGCTCGTGCCCGAACCGATATCGCCCGCCCAGCCCCCAGGCGAACCCTCGCTTGGACATCCAGTCCATGCGCGGCTCGAGCTCCACCCCCTCGGCCACCTCGAAACCAACCAGGATGCTGATGAACCGACCCATCCGGGACGACGTCCCCACACTCGTCCTCACCCAAGGCCATCGATATGCCATGTCCGCGTAGAGGTACGGCGTGTACATCACAGGCCGGCCATACGCTTCGCCGGTGACGTTACGCAGAATCACGGGCCCGGTCTCGATGATCTCGCCGGAGGTCGCCCGGACCGCCATGTGGGGCTTCTTGAACCGGCATACGGTGAACGTGGGGCTGTCCACCACGTAATGCCGTCGTTCTTCATACCTGCCCGTCGGCTCGCCGTCCTCGTCGACGACCGGGATGCGGTATGTCGCGATGCCCTGTGCGGTGGGCGCCTTGACCACCCAGGTGGCGATCTCGTCTGCTCGGGCGAACCGGAAGGTCGGTTTGACCAGGTAGGCCGATTCGTCTTCGTCGCTCCAGTTGACGTAGACCCGTTCGGCTTCCGAGATGGGGACCGACCGATCGATGATCACGGTATCCGCTTTGACTTCGGGCTCGATGACGTGATCGAGGTCGCCCCCCTCTTCGATCGATTCGCCCGGATGCAGCCCCCGGCGGTCGTCCGGGTCGGGCCCGGGCACGTGAAATTCGTCGGCCCTGACGGGCGGACCTGCGGTCGCGAGAATGCGCACGTTGCCCTCGAGGTACGCCTCCTGGTCTTCCAGCCAGAAGACGGCGGCGTCGGCCTCGATGACCTCCTCAGCCCTCGGGGGCACGAACCGGACATTGCCGACGGCGATGGCGATCCCGCGCCGGTAATCGAACTCGCGATACTCGGCGGCCACATGGAGAATCTCCGGCTCTTCGCCGTCGTCCGGGTCGGCATCGGCCGCCATCGAGCCGGGCATGCCCAACGCGCCCGCGATCAGTACTCCAAGCATCAGAATTGTGCGGTCTTTCAGCATGGGCGCTCCTCGTCCAGTGCGCCGATTTTCTCCACCCGGGCCTGATGCCTCCCGCCCTCGAAGTCGGCATCGAGCCAGGCGTCCAGAATTCGGCGTAACTCCTCTCGGTCGTTGAGTCGTGAACCCAGGCACAGTACGTTCGCATCATTGTGAGCCCGGCTGTAGCGGGCTCCCTCGACGGTCTGGCACGCGGCCGCCCGGACACCCCGTGTCTTGTTCGCGGCCATCGACATTCCGATCCCCGTCCCGCAGATGAGAACGCCGGCGTTGCATTCGCCGGAGGCCACTGCCCGTGCCACTTTCACCGCGAAGTCGGGATAATCCACCGAGTCCTCTCCGTCTGTGCCGACATCGACGACCTCGTGGCCCCGTTCGCGAAGGGTTTCCACAATCCATTTTTTGTTCGCCCAGCCGGCGTGGTCGGCCCCCACCGCGAACTTCATAAGTCACCTACTCTTTTCTCTATAGATCGCCGAATTTGAGCAATCACGGTCTCGAACTGATCGGCCGGGAGGCCGATGGGGTCCGGCACCTCGTCCCCGGCGGGGTCCAGCAGCTCGGCCTTGTGCGCCGCCTCGGGACAGGTACTTCGGACATCCGCGAGGTGCATCGCAGTCATCACGAAGACGTGGTCGGCGTCCTTGAGCAGCGCCCGCGTGACGGGCTGCGAGCGGTGGTCGGCGATGTCGAGACCGGCCCGGCTTGCCGCCTCCAGCGCCCCGCTGCTCAGCCGGCTGCCGCCCGCGGTCGCCGTCCCCGCCGATGAGACCACATAGCCCAGGGCGGGCAGGTCGGCCTCTTCGACGCCGTGATGTTCGGCGAGCGCTTCTCGGCACAAGGCCTCGGCGATGGGGCTGCGGCAGGTGTTGCCGGTACAAACGAACACGATGTGCGTCTTGATCGTCCGCTTGATCATCGACTCGGAGATGATCCCCTCCCGAAGCAGTTCCCAGTCGGTCCGGCCCACTCGCACCACGGTGCTGGACTGGCGCAGCGCCGATTCGCCGCCGAATACGACCGCGTCTATCTGGCCGTCGAACCGGGCAAGCACCTGCTCGCCGCTGACCGCCGGTTCCTCGCCCGACACGTTCGCGCTGGGGGCGACGACGGGGACCCCCGACTCTCGGATCAGCGACCGGGCGACCTCGTGGGCGGGCAGCCGGAGCCCGATGGTCCCCGTGGGCTGCTCGATCACCAGGGTGAGCGGGCCCGGCCAGAACTCGTCCATCAGCTTCAGGGCGACGACGGACACGTCTTTCACGTGCCGATCCACGTCTTTCAGATCGGCGATGTGTACAGTGAACGGTTTGCCGGGCGGGCGCTGCTTGACTCGGCAGAGGCGGTCCATCGCCGCCTCGTCGTCCGCGTTCGCCCCGATCCCGTAAACGGTCTCGGTGGGGAAAGCGACGAGCCCGCCGGAGGCGAGGATCGCCGCCGCCTCGCGTATGGCGGGCAACGAATCCGCCGGCGTCCCGACCCGGAATTGCCTGGTCCCTTCTCCCATGATGGCAGCGATTGTCACATAATGACCATGCAGAGTCAAGCTTGAAAGCGGAACACAGGAGAATTAACCTCCGCCGGGGACCACAATGTCGCCGGAATATTTACTACATTATATGTAGCAAGTTACCCTACACAAAAATCGGGAAATAAACGATTGCATCAAGGACGGACGAGTTGATAATGAGCTGTAGCGACAAATGAACCGGCGGGATGGCAGGAAACGGAACAGGCCATATGCGGCTGGGGTAACGATGTCCCCCCTCGATATGAACGCCCGATGGCGGCCCCGGGAATCGTACCGTTCGTTCGTCAGGCACGGACGGCCCGCCGGCTTGCAGCAAGGTACGTGTGACGAACCCGCTCGTCGAGAGCGAACCACGAACCGGCGAGCTGACAAGACAGGACAGAAAAGGAGTGCTACATGGTACAGCTTGCCAGGCGGTTTGACCGGACTCGGGCCCACGCGATCGGCGTTCTTGTAAAATCGGCAGAATGGGCGGTGGGTCGGCCGTTCCTGCATCGGTTCCTGCTCAAACTGGTCCAGAATCGCCTGCGGGCAAGTTATAACAGCTTCGAAAAAGACCCGCACCTGCTGACGGACCTGAGCTGGCTGGGCCAACATCTCGACACCTTTATGGAACGCCTGATGGCCGAGCGCCCGGCCGCGGCACGGGCAATCGTCCGCTTCCTCGGCACCTGGCTCGAAGACATGCACCGCCGCAATGTCGATTTCGCCGACCGCCCGGTCACCCCGGTCACCGTGGTCATCGAACCGACCGATCGCTGTAACCTGAATTGCCCCGGCTGCTACTCGAAGAGCACCGAGGACGGGGTGAATATCCCATACGAACGCCTTGTCGAGATCGTCGAGCAGACCATCGACATGGGCGTGACCATGATCACGCTGTCCGGCGGCGAACCATTCCTGCGAGAGCGAGAGGAGCAGGCGATCACCCGCCTCGCCCGCCGGTTCAACGACCGGGGATTCATCGTGTTTACGAACGGAACCCTGATCGGGAGAAAGGAGGCGGAGCGGCTGGCCGAGGTGGGCAATGTGTTCCCCGCGATCAGTGTCGAGGGAACAGAACACCATACCGACGCCCGGCGCGGACACGGAATCTACGCCGCCAACAAGAAGGCCCGCAAGTTCCTGGCGGAGACGGGCGTGATGACCGGTTTCTCGGCGACGGTCACCAGCAAGAACATCGACGCGATCACCGACGACGAATTCATCGAACTGCGCATCCGCGAGGGCGACCTGTTCGGATGGTTCTTCCTGCTCCAGCCCATCGGACGGAGCCCCCGGCTGGACCTGATGGTGAATGCCGAGCAGCGGGCGCGGCTCAGGACGACGATCGACCGGTGGCGGGAAGAACACCGCCCGATATTCCTCGGCGATTTCTGGAACGACGGCCACCTGTCCGGCGGATGCATCGCCGGCGGCACCAATTACTTCCATATCTACGCCAACGGCGACATCAGCCCGTGCGTCTTCTCGCCCATGGCGTGCGGCAACATCTTCGACATCATCGCTGGCAACAGCGAATACGAGAACCTCGCCGATTTCGTCCACCGGAATCCGGTGTTCACCGCCTTCCGCGACGAACAGGGGAAGATCGCCGACAGGACACGGCCATGCCTGCTCGTCGACAACCCGCAGGCATTCCGCAGAGTTTGCGGAACCGATGGCTGGTGGCCGGCGAAGAACATGCCCGACGGCTATATCGACGGCGAGATCGCACACTTCCTCGACAGGTATGCGGCCGAATGGCAGCAGAAGGCCGACCGATTGCCGCCGCTGGCCTGCCGACGCGAACAGAGCGAAACGCTCAAGCAGGATCATCAAGCCCGACACGCCAGCGCCTGAGCACGAAGCCGACTTGGCGGGCGGGCCGAGCGGCTTGCCGAGCACCGCAGCCCCCGCTAAAATCGCCGCCGTATGACCGGAAAGGAAACATCACCGGGGCCGGCCGCCTGCCTTTTGACCCCCGCGTCGAGCGGTGGAATCGCCGTAATCGAGGTCCGGGGGACAGGGGCGGCCGCACTGGTCAACCAGTTCTTCCGACCACACAGGAAAAGTGACTGGGCCGCCGACCCGCCCGGGCGCCTGTACTACGGCCACACCATCAACGGCGGCGAGCGGATCGACGAGGTGATCGTCCGGCGCCGACCGACTCCGGCGGGCGGCGAGGCGGTCGAGGTGAACTGCCACGGCGGGGTGGTCGCGGCGGGTGAGATCATGCGGCTGTTCGAGCAGGGCGGAGCGCGCGAAACGTCCGTCGAGTCGTACGTCCGCGAAACGGGCCGGGAGGTGGGCTGCGACGCCGTCCGGACCGAGGCGCTCGAGCGGCTCCCCTCGGCCCGAACCAAACGCGCAGCACGGATGCTGTGCGACCAGTTGAACGGGGCGCTCTCACAGGCAGTCGCTCGCCTGGCCGAGAAACCGACCAGCCCGGCGGTCGGACGCCTGCTCGGATCGGCTGAGTTCGGCACCGCGCTGCTCGAACCACGATGCGTCGCACTTATGGGCCGGCCGAACGTGGGAAAATCGACCCTGTTCAACACGCTGGTGGGCCATCACCGCACCATCGTCTCCGCGACGCCCGGGACGACCCGCGATTACGTGGACGAGATCATCGCTCTCGGCGGTTACCCCGTCGAACTGATCGACACCGCCGGACTCTGGAGGACCGACGGGCGGGCCGAGGCACACGCGGTGGAGGCGGCCCGAGAGGTCGGTCGCCGGGCCGGCATCGTTGTCCTGGTGCTCGACAGAAGCCGACCGCTGCGGCCCGATGAGGTCCGGGCGGCGCAGGAACTCGCCGGCCGCGACGCGATCGCCGCTCTCAACAAGGCCGACCTTTCCCCGAAAGCAGACCCCGCCCCCCTGCCGGCCGACCTGCCCCGCTGCACCTTGTCCGCCTCGACGGGAGAGGGGCTCAAAGAACTGGAGAGCAAGATACTTCGTCTGCTCCCGCAGCCGGACCGGTTCCCGCCCGGCTCGCCGGTCATTTTCAACGGGCGCCAGCAGCACCTGCTCGAACGCGCGGCGGGGCTCCTGGAAGCGGGGCGAAGGGATTCTGCGCGGGACACGCTGCGGGACATTCTCCGGCCGCCATCCGAGAGCTGAGTTCAGCCCCTCTCTCGACATATGCCCGGGCAGGCCCCCTGGTCCGTAGTGTGGCATTTCGCCCGCTCTGCGCCTGATTTACCCCGCCCGGCGGTGCTGGCTCCCACCTTTTGTGATGCCCCTGCGGATCAGGTCGGACACCGGACGTAAGACGCTGCATGCCAATCAGATACGCTGGAACCCCCGGAAGCGGGGTTCTCGACGGGCACGACATCTACAAAAATCGGGGAGAACACGTCCTGGCCGGGCCGGTTGCGTTCTGCGGCTGCGGGGATTTCCCGAGGTTTTTTTGTTTACGTAAAGGACAAACAATACGCAGGTTACGGAGGAAAATTGTTCCGAACTTCTGTACAGGGGAAATTCGTTTATAAGAATGGCACACCATTTGCGTTCATAACACCAGAGGACGCAGCACCTGGAGGCAAGAAGGAGGACGACAAGTGCAATATACTGAACAGACATCCCGGACGCTGGCCCAGCCCGAGCCGTTCGGGTTCACCGCCAGCTATCTCCGTTTCTATGCCGACCATCTGGCAGACCTCGAAGAGCTCATCATCGCTCAAGACCTGGATTCGGTCTCAAGGGTCGCGGCCCGGCTGAGCTGGAACGCAGACCACTTGGGCCTGAACGAGCTCTCCAGCTTGGGCAGACAGCTCGCCGATTATTGCGTTGGCGCCGACTGGGAGGCCATCTCCGACCTGTTCGACGCCATCGAGAGCACGGTCCGCCGCCTGTGCACCAGCACACCGCGAGCGCTCCGTGTCGTGTTCGAAGCCCCGCGAGCCCCCTTCGAGGTAAAGATCAAGCGGGCCGAGTGAATGCGGCGCATCGCCGCATCGAGCGGAGAAGGCGGCCGCGGCCCCGCCCCAGACTCGGAATCCATCTCCGCCCGCGTTCTCGGCGCTGGCTCCATCAAACTCCGCATAGCGATGTTGAAGCTTGACTTTCGTGTCGCCGGGGTCTATCATCAAGGCATACGGACACATGGAATGTGACGGTCGCCTATGGCGTCGTTTTATCGATATCGAATACGTTTTAGCAAGAGGAGGGTACTGAGGTTCATATCGCACCGGGACCTGATGGACGCATTCGCCCGGTCGTTTCGGCGGGCGGGGCTCCCGGTCAGGATGTCGCAGGGATTTCATCCCAGGCCAAGATTCTCGCTGCCTGTCCCTCTCGCCCTCGGGATCGAGGGGCTGGACGAAGTGTTGGAGTTGGACCTGATTTGCCCGCTGGACGCGGACGAGCTGGTCGAGAAACTGGGACAGGCCACCCCGGACGGAATTGACATTCTCAGCGCGAGTCTGCTCGAGCCGGGACAGAAAGCTCGAGCCCACAGCACGACGTACCGCGTACACCAGAAGATTGGCCCCCAGGCGGTGGACCGCCTGCTCGCCCGCGCGGAGTGCCGAGTCAAGAGACGCAACGGGAAGGAAGTCGACATTCGGCCTTTCATCAAGCACGTATCCCCGTGTGACCGGGCCTGCGAGTTTGAGCTCCTGGTAACGAACGCCGGAACGGCGAAGCCCCGCGAGATCGTGGACGAACTGCTCGGGGAAGACGCCGATCCGCCCCCGCTGATGACGCGCACCGCGGTGAACCTCGAACCCTCCCCGAACAAAGAGCTTTCGGGGACATAATGTCCGGCCGCACCGGCCAAGTCAGCACGACCGCCATCCCCCGGACGCTCGCTGAATAGAGCGAGGACAACCGTGGAAAAACGCATGCTCATCAACGTCTCGGAGGGCGAAGAATATCGGATCGCTGTTGTGGAAAACGGGGAGTTGGAAGAGCTTTACCTGGAGCGAACCCAGGCGGAACGACACGTGGGAGACATCTGCCTGGGCCGAGTACAGAACGTCGAATCGAGCATTCAGGCGGCGTTCGTCGAGATCGGCACCCGCAAGAACGGGTTCCTCCACGTCTCGGACATCCGGCCCGATATCCGCGATATCCCGCCGAAAGAAACCCCCTCGGACAGCCGCGACAAGACCCGAAAGCCCATCCGCGAACTGCTCAAACCGGGCAATAAGGTCCTGGTCCAGGTCAACCGCGAGGGGATCGACGAAAAGGGGCCGAGCTTAACCAGCTACATCAGCTTGCCGGGGAAATATCTGGTGATGATGCCCGGGCTCTCACACCACGGCGTCTCGCGGAAAATCACAAACAAATCGTCACGAAAAGAACTGCGAAAACTGCTCAAAACGCTCGACCTACCCGAGAACGCCGGCTTCATCGTCCGTACCGCCGGTGAAAACCGCACGAAACGCGACTTCGAGCGCGACCTGAAATATCTCAGGCGGCTGTGGGACGCGGTCTGCACCAAGCTCAAAAGCGCCCGCACCCCGGCGATCGTCTATCAGGAATCCGACCTGATCATCCGCTGCATCCGCGACCTGTTCACGTTCGACACCGACGAGATCATCGTCGACAACGAAGAGGTCTCCAGGAAGGTCTGCGGCTTCCTGTCGATCATCGCCCCGTCATACAAGGAGAGAGTCCGGCTCTATCAGGGCAAGATGCCCCTGTTTCATCGGTTCAACATCGCCGAGTCGATCGAGCAGGTGTACAGCCGGCTGGTGCCCCTGCCCTCCGGCGGGTCCATCGTCATCGAGCAGACCGAGGCCCTGGTCGCCATCGACGTCAACTCGGGCTCGTACACCGAAGAATCCGACGCGGAGACCACCGCCTACCGAACCAATATGGAGGCGGCGGTAGAGGTCGCCCGGCAACTGCGGCTGCGAGACCTCGGCGGAGTCATCGTCATCGACTTCATCGATATGGACCAGTCAAAGCACCGCCGGGATGTCGAGAAGACGCTCCAGAAGGCCATGCGGCGCGATCGGGCCCGGTCCCGAGTCCTCCGCACGTCCAAATTCGGGCTGATCCAGATCACCCGCCAGCGGATGCGGACGAGCGTGGCACGGGCCGTGTTCGAGCCGTGCCCCACCTGCCACGGACGGGGCCGAGTGAGGAACTTCGAGAGTTTGACCCTCGATCTGATGCGAAACATCCGGCGGGCGCTCCCTCGCAAGGACATCCGGGCCGTGGAGTGTCAGCTCCACCCGAAAGTCGCACTCCACATCCTGAACGAGAAGCGCGATCGCCTGGTCGAGCTGGAGGAGAGGTGGAACAAGAAAATCAGCGTAAAGACGGACGACGGGGTGAGCGTCGAGGACATCCGCGTCGTGGGAATCAACGGAAACCGAACCATCACTGTTTCATAGGAGAAGGCAATGTACGCAATTATCGCAACGGGCGGCAAGCAGTATAAGGTCCAACCGGGACAGGTCATCGACATCGAAAAGGTGGATGATGCCGACGGGAAGGTCGTGTTCGACGAGGTGCTGCTCTGCTCCACCGACGACGACGTCAAGGTGGGTTCGCCCACGGTCGAAGGGGCCCGGGTCACCGGGGAACTCGTCGGCCAGGTCAAAGGCGACAAGGTGCGTGTGTTCAAAAAACGCCGGCGAAAAGACTCGCAGACATCGCGCGGCCACCGCCAGGTTTTGTCCCGCGTACGTATTGACGACATACAGCCGGGCTGATAAACTAAAGGTTTGTACCACGCAACCCGATTGCTGAGGACTTTCAAATGGCACACAAAAAAGGACAAGGCGCCACTCGGAACGGGCGCGACAGCAACCCCCAACACCGGGGCCTGAAAGCATACGGCGGCCAGACGGTCAAAGCGGGCGCCATCATCATGCGGCAGTGCGGGACCAAGTTCCACCCCGGCCGAAACGTCGGACTGGGCAAGGACTACACCCTGTTCTCCAAGACCGCCGGGACGGTCGTCTTCGACCCCGGCCGCCGCGTGAGCGTGGTGACCGACTAGACGACCGCTGTAACGCACCACTGGGGCCTCCGCACGGAGGCCTCTTTCTTTTTTGGACCGCGCGAGACACCTGTGTTCCTGGACCGGGCCACCATCCACGTCAAGGCGGGAGACGGCGGCCCCGGCTGCGTCAGCTTCCGACGCGAAAAATACGTGCCGAAAGGCGGGCCGGACGGCGGCGACGGCGGCAAGGGCGGAGACGTCATCCTCGTCGGCTCGGAACAGGCAGCCACACTGCTCGATTTCAACCGGCGCCCCGAGTACGCCGCTGGCGACGGCCGCCCTGGCAGCGGCAGCAACCGCACCGGCAGGGACGGCGATGACCTGGTCCTGCGTATCCCGCTCGGTACGGCGATCTTCGACGAACAGACCGGCCTTCAACTGAAGGACATCACCGAGGACGGCCAGGCAGTGACCGTCGCACGCGGAGGCCGGGGCGGAAAGGGGAACACCCGGTTCAAATCCGCCACCAACCAGACCCCGCGGACCGCCGAGAAAGGCGAGGAAGGGCAAGCTCGTGCTCTCCGGCTCGAACTCCGCCTCATTGCCGACATCGGGCTGGTCGGCCTCCCCAACGCCGGCAAATCGACCCTGCTCGGCAAGGTCTCGGCCGCCCGGCCGAAAGTCTCGCCCCATCCGTTCACCACCCTCGCCCCCAACCTCGGAATCGTCGATCTGGACGTCGTCACGCGGATCGTGATCGCCGACATGCCGGGGCTGATCGAAGGGGCGCACACCGGCAAGGGGCTGGGCGATGAGTTCCTCAGGCACATCGAGCGGACAAGGGCGCTCCTCTACCTCGTGGATGTCTCGCCGGCCGCCGAGACAGACCCGGTGGATGCGTTCGAGACTCTCCGGGAAGAAATCCGGCTGTACAGCTCGGCTCTCGCCGAACGGCCGTACCTCGTCGCCGCCAACAAGACCGATGTCGAAGGGGCTGAGCAGGGAGCGAAACGGCTGGAGGAGCACGTCGGGACCGACGTGCCGCGCGTCTCGGCACTCACCGGCCAGGGGGTGAACACGCTGATGTGGCGGGTCAAGGAACTGCTCGACCAGGTGGACGGCGCCCAAATCTAGCCCGCACTTCCCGGCGTTCGACGGGAAAGCCACGCCGAATTGACCATGTGAGCGGACACCCCGGCCTGATTCTCCCCTCGCCCCTACCTCAGCTTGAGCATGGCGAGCGCCAGCGCGGCGAAAGCCGCCGACAGCATCCACAGCCGGGCCGTCACCTTGCTCTCGCTCACACCACGGTGCAGCCAGGCAGAGTGGAACGGAGCCCGGAAGAGGATGCGCCGGCCCAAGAGCTTCAGCCCGATGTAGTCCTGCAGGAACGACGACCCGGCCTCGATCATGAACACGCCGCCGGCGATGATGAACACGAACTCCTGGCGGATGAGGACCGCCGCCGCGCCCAGCATCGCGCCCAGGCCCAACGCCCCCACGTCGCCCATCATCACCGTGGCGGGGAACGCGTTGAACCACAGGAACCCCACCAGCGCCCCGGCCGCCGCACAACAGAGGACCGCCAGCTCGCCGGCCCCGGCCAGATGGTGGTTCACCACCTCGCCTGCGGCGTCCGTGTTCGGGAAGAAATGCAGGTACTGGGCGAGGTCGGTCCGCCCGACCACATAGGCGAAGATGGCAAGCACGAGGAACACGAGCACCGACGGGACAGTCGCCAGCCCGTCCATCCCGTCGGTCAGGTTCACCGCGTTCGTGGCGAGGATCATAAACACCATGATGACCAGGGCGTTGGCCCAGCCCAGGTACAGGCCGAACTTGTCGCCGGGCAGATACTGTGTGCCGCGGGCGTGCGCCGGTGCGATGGGCGACAGCCCGTCGGCGAGCACGACCGCCGCCAGGGCCAGCCCCAGCGCGGCCTGGGCGGCGTACTTCGCCCGGCGCGACAGGCCCCGGTCGCTCGCCCCGGCCCGCAGCTTCGCCAGGTCGTCGATCAGCCCGAGCAGCCCGCCTGCCAGCCCCGCCCCCAGTGCCACGGGCACGAACCCGACCCGCGGGTCACACCAGAGCAGGGCCGAGAGGACAATCGCCGGCAGGATGACCAGCCCGCCCATAGTAGGGACGGTCGACTTGCGGGCGGCGTCGAGCTCGCTATAGTGGCGAGTCGGCTCGCCGACCCCGCGCCGACGCATCCACCGGATGAACCACGGCATCACCACGTACAACAGGACGAACGCCGTGCCCGCCCCGCACAGAGCCCGGAACGTCTGTGACCGGAACAGCCGCAGGAACCGCAGCGGCCCGGTCGGCCGGTAAAACCACTCGTATAACAGGTAGAACACAGTCGGTCCCTTCGTCTTGCCGGGCCGGTCACACCCTCGGCTTGAGCCACCCCTGTTTGAGGTGAAAATAGCGTTTTCGCAGCCGTTCCGGCGATGGGAACGGCCGGCCCTCCTGGGTCAGTGCCGCCAGTTCAAGCATGCGGTCTCGAAACACCGACCGGGTCGCCGCGCCCTCGGCGAGCAGATCGAGCCGTCGGACGATCTCGGCCGCATCCCTGGCGAACTCCGGCCGGCGGGCGCCCATCTCGAGCAGAGCAACGGCGGCTTGGTGCCGGACCAGCCACGGCCCGCCGGCCGCCATCTCGGCCAGCCGGTCGAACCCCGCCCGGCTGACGGCCAGCCGGCCGAGTGCCTCGGCCATCCCCGCTTTCGCCTCCTGGTTCCGCTCGCCGTCGAGCGCCGCCAGCAGGTCCGCCTCCAACTCGGGCGACGCGTCCGCCGTCCGGGCCAGCGCCCGGGCCGCCTCGGCCCGCGTCTCCCAGTAAGGGTCGCCCAGTGCCCGCCGTAGCGCGGGGACCGCTCGCTCGGGCTCGATCTCGACGGCCGGGATTCGCTCGGCGCAGTTGCGTCGGATGATCGGGGCATCGGCCCGGTCTTCCAGCTTGTCGAGCAGAACGTCGTACAGTTCCTCGCACCGGGTCCGGGCGATGATCTTGATCGCGCAGTTCCGAACCAGCCAGGCGTCGCTTTGCAGGAACCCGCGGATGCGGTCCGCCACCCCGTCCGTCGCCTCGGTGACCGACCGCAGCATCCGGTTGGCCTCGGCCTGTTCGGCCCGATGTCGGCGGGGGTGCAGCAGCGCCCGGATATTCCTCAGGATCAAGCTCATTCGGGCGGCCCCACGTCGAATTGTTCGGCGAACCGGATTCGCTCGAGGATGGGCGGGTGGCTGAACAGCAGCAGCTTTGCCAGCTTGTTCGGCCGGACATCGGCCAGGTTGAGCGACGCGAGCTTCTTCATCGCCCCGATGAACGCCGCCCGGTCGCCCGTCGCCCGCAGAGCGTAGGCGTCGCTCGCCCGCTCGCGACGGCGGCTGTACCACTTCTCGACCGGCATAATGAGGAACTGGATGACCGCCAGCACGGCGAGCAGCAGGGGCATCGTCTCGGGGTTGGCCACCTGGTTCTCGATCTGGCCGACCATCACCGGCTCGATGCCCAGCTCGACGGCCGCCCAGCGGATGACCACGCTGCCCAGGTACAAGCTGATGATGATCAGGACGCTGAACGCGGCGAACCCCTTGGCCAGGTGACCGAGCACGATGTGCCCCAGTTCGTGGGCGAAGACGACCGCGACCTCGTCTTCGCTGAACCCGCCCAGCAGCGTGTCGCCCAGGACGACCCGCCGCGTCGAGCCCATCCCGATGACCGCCGCGTTCGCCTTCTTCGTCTCGCGGGACAGATCGAGCCGGTACGCCCCCTCGAGCTCGAGCCCGGCCTGCTCGGACAACCGGGCGAGCTTGTCCTCGAGCCGCCGGTTGTCGATCCGCTCCAGCTTGTAAAAGAGCGGGAGAAATATCTGCGGGGCGAACTTGGCCAGCACGAACGCGAACAACACCCACACGGCCGACGCCGGCAGCCACCACCGGGCCGGCCACATCCGCAGCGTACTGTAAACGATGAGCACGAGCGGGGCCGCGACCACGAACGAGAACACCCACTTCTTCACCCGGCGCCGCGCCCACCGGCCCAGCGTCTGTGTCGAGAGCCCGAAACGCCGTTCGAGCAGGTACTCGCGATAGAACGTCAGCGGCAGAGTGACCACCAGGTAGGCGAGCGAGAAGAACGTGAAGTAGAAGAACACCCGGCTGAGAAAGCGATATGGCCCGGCGATCTCCAATGCATGCCGCCCGATCACCTCGGACCCGCCGAAGATCATCGCCGCCAGGAACCCCGCTCCGACGACGATGTGGGCCATGAAAAGCCCGTACCGGCGTCGGGCGTAACGGCGGGCCTCTTCCGGCGAACGCATCACGCCGGCCGGACTCGGTTCTTGCTGGTTCTCGGGCATCGGAGGGCTCGGTGGCCGCCGCGGCTTTATAGCCGTTCAAAGCTCAATCGAAGGAAGACACTACTATCCTAGCGCCGGCACCGGCGCGCCCGCAAGTTTTAATTGCCCGCGATCGCCGATTTCGACCGAATTCATCCGGCCTGGCCGGTCCCCCGCCCGCGTCGGCGCTCAGCCGGGGGACGTTGGGTCCAGGCCGAGCCGTTCGTACTGTTCGGGCGGGGCGTCGGTCGCGTTCATCAGCCGGACGATGTGCCCGGTCAGGCGGTCGCGGACGGCCTCGTCCTCGAGCGGCGTTTCCTGGCCGGGGTCCGACTCGGTGTCGAAGAGCAGTGCCCCGTATTGATCCGGGTCGTCGCCCCACGTCCGCGAGCTCGGTACCTTGAGGAAGGGCAGGCCCCTGGTGAACGGGAATCCGGGGTGCAGTTCGGCCTCACGAAGATCATCGAGGGACAGGTAGCCCTGCATCTGGGTCGGCATCACGGTGTAGTTGAACAGCGGCTGGTTCGCGGCCGAGACCGGCGGGTGCATGTAGACGTACCGCCCGTCGGTGACGTTCACGTGCCCGCCGTGGATGCCGAACAGCCCCGCCTCGCGGACGGGCGCGTCGGCCGCCACGGTCCGGGCCAGGGGGACGCCCTGCATGTCGGGCGTGGGCTCGAGGCCGAACAGGTCGAGCAGGGTGGGCGCGAGGTCGATGTGCTGGACGAGTGACCGCCTTCGTTCGCCATGAACCCGGCTGCGCGGGTCCCAGACGAAGAGCGGGACGCGGGCGATCTCGTCGTAGAACGGCATCGAGCACTTCGCCCACCAGCCGTGCTCGCCGAGGAGGAACCCGTGGTCGGTGGTGACGGTGAGGGCGGTGTCGTCCCACAGGCCGAGCTCATCGAACGCATCGAGCACATTGCCGAGCGATTCGTCGCAGAAGCTGATCAGGGCGGCGTTGAGGAAGCGATAGTGCTCGGTCAGTTCGGCGTCCTCGGGTCCGGTCCGGCCGTACTTCGGCCAGTCGTTGTTGAACCGACCGAAATCGTGGTCGTACAGGTCTTTGAACCGCTGGGGCACGAAGTACGGCTCGTGGGGGTCGAACGTTTCGATCTGAAGCAGCCAGTTTTGATGCGGATGGTTTGTGTGGAGGAACTCGACGCCCCCGGCGAACGTCTGGTGCTGCGGCCAGTCCTCCTCGGTCCGGGTGTACGCCCGGTTGATCCGGTCCTGATGGGCGGCTCGGTTATCGCGGCCGGCGTTGGGCTGGGATGGGTCGAGTTCGTTCAGGTCGGCCTTCCAGAAGTCGCCCTCCTGCCCCCGGTTGAAATGCCAGGTCGAGTAGCGGTTGTGATAGGTCGCCCCGCCGTCCTCCCAGTAGTGAAAGCCGTCGCTGACCAGGTGGGTATGCACCCCGTTCTTGTGGAGTATCTCCGGCATCGAGTCGTCGAACGGCTCGACCGGTCCCCACTGGCGGTGCAGGAAGTTGTACCGGCCGGTGTGCAGCTCGCGCCGCATGGGGATGGTCGGCGACGAGCCGATATAGGCGGTGTCGAACGTCGCGGCCCGCTCCGCCAGCCGGTTGAAGTTGGGCGCGTGGACCCAGTCGCAGCCGTAGGGCGGCAGCATATGTCGGTTCAGCGAATCATACACGACGAGCACTGCTCTCATACCGGGCTCTCCTCAGTCTTCCAAGGGGCTCGCACCTTCCGTCCGCAGCCGGCGGAGCCGGCGACACACTGCAGGGATGATAGCCCAACGGTCCGGGACCGTCAAGCACCCGGCCGCTGAACGCCGGGCGCTCGTGCGGCCATTATGCCTCGACTTCGCAGGGCAGGCGTGCTATACTTGCGTTCGGTTTTATTCTCGATGGCTCTGGGAGGGACCGTCAGGTTGCCTGCGTCGATCTGCATTCGCCTTCTTTTGCTCGCAGCCGGGCGGGTCGGCGAGGGGGCCTGCTTGATTTCGGCGGTGGATCCCGCTGCGTTTTCCGGGCTGCCGGAGTTCGCGGGCGTTCACGTGCGGTCGGTTCGTTCGTCCCGCCGCTTACTGTTTCTCAATCAGCCGTCAAGCGGCCCGATACTGCTCTCTGTCTGTTTCGAGCGGAGTGATTGACCATGCCTTCGCCATCTGAGCGGCCAATGCTGGTTCTGGTTCGGGAGGAGGCCCACCGAGAATCGGTCCTGTGGTGTGCCCAGACGATCGCCGGCACACGAAAGGCCCGGCTGAGTGTGTGTGGGCAGGATGAGTACCTGCACGAGGCGGCCGAGCCGGCCGGGACGAATCAGTTCAAGCCGGGCGGTCCGGGCTCCGATGCGGATGCCCGGAGCCGGTTCGCCGGGCACGAGCAGCCGGCGATGCTGTTCGCCGACTGGCCCGGCGGACCCGCCCCCCAGGCGGTCCTCCGCTTTGCAGCCGCCCGGAACATACCGGCGGTGTTCGTGCGGTGGCCGGACTCCACTCCCTTTGACCGCGTCGTGATCCCGACCGGCGGCGGCCCCCATGCACTCCGGCAGGTGTGGGTGGCGAACGAGATCGCCTCTCGGGGCGGTCAGCCGGCCCACGTGCTCCATGTGGTCCGAGCCGAGCCGGGGATGTCGGACAACTCGGTCGATCTCGCCCGGGAGACGGCCCTGGCCCAGTTTCAGGCCCGGGTGATGGGCATCTCCCAGGCCGTACAGGTATGTACCGCAGAGGAAGTTGTCTCGGGCATCATCTCCCAGGTCGAGCCAACCGACCTCGTTGTCCTGGGCGCCCCGAACTACTGGCGGATGGCCGAGCATTTCGAGGGCTCGATCCCCGACCTGATCGCCCGCGCAATCCCGAACCCGCTGCTCATGCTGTTCGCCGAAAAGCCCCAACAGGTGCGTCTGCGCGATATTTTCTGGCGGGGCACGATCCGGCTGGGACTGAAGCCGCGCGACAAGGAAGAGGTCATCGCCACGCTGCTCGATGCCCTGGTCGCCAATAACCAGGTCCCCCAGGCCCGGCGCGACAACCTCCTCCGGCGGGCAGTCGAGCGCGAGCAAATCCTTTCGACCGGGGTCGGCTGCGAGACCGCGTTCCCGCACATCACGCTCCCCGACTTCCTGGGCATCGTCGGCTGCATGGGCATCTGCCCCGACGGCGTCGATTTCGGCGACATCGGCTCCGGCCGGGGCGACATTACCCGGTTCGTCTTCCTCCTGATCACTCCCGAAGACCACTACGAGGAATACCTGGCGGTGCTCGCCAGGATCGCCGAAAGTCTCATCCGACCTTCCGTCCGGAGCAAGCTGCTCGCTTGCAATACGCCCGCCGAGGTGCTGGATGTGCTCGAGCCGGAAGAGTCGTAGAGGGAACCCCAGCCGCCCGCCTTCACCCAATCACCGCCCCGGTGCTCGGCTTGACAGCTCCGGGCGGCTCGCTTATTCTGTGCCCGACCTGACGGGAAAACGAGGAGCAGCAGAGGAGCAGACATTGGAACAGACACTGGTGATCCTGAAGCCGGACTGTGTGGCCCGCCGACTGGTGGGCGAGGTCATCCGGCGGTTCGAACGAAAAGGGCTGCACATCGTCGGGATGAAGCTGATGACCGTCTCGCAATCGCTGGCCCGGACAATGTACACCGAGCACGAGGGGGCAGAGTTCTACGAACCGCTCGTCCGGTTCATGACCGGCGGGCCGGTGGTGGTCATGTGCCTGCGGGGGAAGCGGGCCATCGGCATCGTTCGCAGTATGCTCGGCCCGACGTTCGGCCCCGACGCGCCGCCGGGAACCATCCGGGGCGACTTCGGGATGAGCAAGCGATACAACCTGGTGCACGGGTCGGACGGGCCGGAGAGCGCCGCGCGCGAGCTCTCGCTGTTCTTCCAGTCGGATGAACTGATCGACGGAACGCAGCCCGACCTCGACCACGTGTACGACACGACCGGCCCCGAACTGATCTGAACGGCTCATCAGAAAGGCACCGTCCGATGAAAACGGTTCAACTTGTCCAACGTGAGCGAATCGAGATCGACGAGCTGCCCGACGTGCATCCCGGGCCGCTGGAAATAGCGGTCGCACCCGAGTTCGTCGGCCTGTGCGGGACCGACCTGCACGTGTTCCTGGGCGAATGCGAGGACCGGGTGCCGTACCCGGCGGTGATGGGCCACGAGTTCGTCGGCACCGTCGCCGAGCTGGGCGAGGGAGTGGAGCAGTTCGAGGTCGGCGACAGGGTGGTCGTCGATCCAGTCTTCCCCTGCGGCGAATGCCCCCTGTGCCAGGGCGGGCGACATAACGTGTGCGTGGACGTCGACGTGCTGGGCATCGACTGTGCCGGCGCACTGGCCGAGCGTGTGGTGGTCGATTCGCTCAACGTGATTCCCCTGCCCGACACGATCGAACCGCAGCACGCCATCATGACCGAACTCTACACCGTGGCCGTCCACTCGTCACGGATCACGGGGATCGAGACGGGCGACGTGGTGGTCATCCTCGGCGCCGGCCGGCTGGGCCTTTCGCTGCTCGACGTGATGCGGCACAGCCCGGCGGCGGAGATCATCGGGGTCGACCTGCTCGACCGGCGGCTCGAGGTGGCCCGGACCCTCGGGGCGGACCTGGTGCTGAACGCAAAGGATGACGACCCGGTGGAAAAGGTGATGGCCCGGACCGACGGGCTGGGCGCCGACAAGGTCATCGAGGCGGTCGGCCACGCCGTCGAACTGCCGGGCCGAAAGCCGGCGATGTACACCGCCTGCCAGATGATCCGGCCCGCCGGCCAGATCACCGCGATGGGTCAGGGAGGGCACGAAGAGACCTTCTTCTGGAAACCGTTCGTGCTCAAGGAGGCGACCATCGTCTCGTCCCGCCTCAACCTGGGCGACATGCCGAGGGCCGTCCGGATGATGGCCGATGGTCTGCTGCATCCGGCCGAGATCATCACCGATGTCATCGAGCCCGACGAGGTCCAGCAGGGGTTCGAGCGGATGCACCGCGATCCCGGCGAGGTCATCAAGGTCGTGGTCGATATGCGCTCGCTGGCCGAGTGACCTGAAAACAGACTGCAGTTCGCCGCACTCCTCTTTCCCCTGGCCCTGCCCGCCCAGTCAGTCGTCTTCCCGGGTGCTGATGCAGATGCGCTCGATGGATTGGGCTTTGCCGCTGTCCGGGTCGGCCTCGATGATCGCCCCACAGAGGCGGACATCGCCGTCGGCGACGTCGAATCGGGCGTACATCCCGGTCTTGAAATGGAACAGGACGGGATCGACCTGCCGTCCGATCACCGAGCGATAGGGGCCGGTCATTCCCAGGTCGGTTACGTATGCGGTGCCGCCGGGCAGCACGCGTTCGTCGGCTGTCGGGATGTGGGTGTGGGTGCCGCAGACGGCGGTCGCCCTGCCGTCGAGATGCCATCCCATGGCGATCTTCTCGGAGGTGGCCTCGGCGTGGAAATCGACGAGGATCAGCGCAGTCTTCCGGGCCAGCTCCTCGACGGCGCGGTCTGCGGCGCGGAACGGGCAGTCGGCGGGGGCGTGCATGTACACCCGACCAATCAGGTTGATGACGCCGACTGCGATCCCGGTTCGCGTGGAGAACGTCCGTGCACCGCATCCTACGGCTTCGTCCGGATAGTTATGCGGCCGGAGCACCGGCTGTTCCCCCTCCTTGAGTAGATCGACGATCTTCTTCTGTTTCCAGATGTGGTCGCCGGTGGTGATGACATCGACACCGCTTTCGAGCAGGGCATCGACGTGCTTGGGGATGATCCCCGAGCCGCGGGCCGCGTTCTCGCCATTTGCCACGACGAACTCGATGCCCCGCCGTTTGACCAGGGACGCGAGCTTCTGGGCAATGAGCGTCCGGCCGGGACGGCCGACCACGTCGCCGATGAATAATATTTGGATTTAGTCCCTCCTGTTCGACCGACACGGGGCCGGCTCCGGGGTTACTTGGCGTACTCGATCGACCGTGTCTCTCGGAGTACGGTGACCTTGATCTCGCCGGGGTAGGCCAGCTCGTTCTCGATTTCGGTGGCCACTTTCCGGGCCAGGACGCCCAGCTCGTTGTCGGCCACCTCGTCGGATTTCACGATGACCCGCACCTCTCGGCCGGCCTGGATGGCGTAGGTTGTATCCACTCCGGAGAACGAGTTGGCGATATTTTCGAGCTTCTGGAGCCGCTTGATATAGCGTTCCAAGCTCTCGCGCCGGGCCCCGGGCCGGGAGGCGCTGATCGCATCGGCTGTCTGGGCAAGGACGGCGTAGATGGTTTCAGCCGGGCAGTCCTCGTGGTGGGCCGCAATCGCGTTGACCACCACGGCATCTTCGCCCCACCGCCGGGCCATGTCGGCCCCGATCTCGGGATGGCCGCCCTCCATGTCGTGGTCGACCGCCTTCCCGATGTCGTGCAGCAGCCCGATGCGGCGTGCGAGGGCGGTATCGAGGTCCAACTCACCAGCCAGACCGGCCGCGAGCTTGGCCGACTCGATCGAGTGCTGGAGAACGTTCTGCCCGTATGAGGTGCGATATTTCAACCGGCCCAGGCACTGGATCGTCTCGGCCTTCAGGCCGTGGACATCGAGGTCGGCCGCGGTTTCGCGGCCCGTCTGTTTCATCACCTCCTCGACTTCCTTCCGGCAGCGGTCGACGACCTCCTCGATCCGACCGGGATGAATGCGGCCGTCCTGGATCAGCTTCTCCATCGCCCTGCGAGCGGTCTCGCGGCGGACTCCGTCGAAGCCGGAGACGACGATCACCCCGGGGGTATCGTCGACGATGACGTCCACCCCGGTGGCCTGTTCGAAAGCCCGTATGTTCCGCCCCTCCCGACCGATGATCCGGCCTTTCATATCGTCGTTTGGGAGGTCGACGGTCGAGACGACACTATCGGCGGTGTGCTCGACGGCGCATCGGCTGATCGCGGTCATCACGATCTTCTGGGCCTGCTTCTCCTTTTCGTCCTGGATGCGCTCGATCGCCCGGCGGATGACCTGGTCCGCCTCCTTGTCGACCTCGTCCTCGAGTCGTTTGAGAAGGAGTTCAACCGCCTCGTCGCGAGACATATTCGCGATCTTGTAGAGTTCGTCCTTTTCTTTTCCGATGAGAGCCGCCAGTTCCTTCTCGCGGCCGGCTACCGTGCGGAGCCGCTCGGCCAAGTCCTTCTCGAGGTCCTCCACGTACTTCTCTTTCTTCTGGAGGATCTCGTTCTTGTTATCTAGATTGTCCTCGCGTTTGGCCAGTTGACGCTGGAGCTCGCGGAGTTCCTGTCGCGTTTCCTTCGACTCCTCTTCAAACCGCGCCCGGTTCTTGAACAGCTCCTCCTTGGCCTCGACCGCCGCCTCCTTGGCGATGCGCTCGGCCTCCTGCTCGGCACGCTCGATGATCTCCCGGCTCTTCTCTTCGGCTTCCGTGCGGCGGACTCGCTCGAGAATGATGACTGCGGTCACTGCGGCGGCGATGACCGCCAACAGCAGACCGGCGAACAGCCCCCATGACACTTGAGCTAACGGGATGAGCCCTATCACATTGGTCACTTGACGCCTCCTTCCTGAGCCCCGATGATCGGGGTTTTACCGGCTATCTGCGATGTCTGTGGCGCTTCGCTCAGGTGACGGGAGAAGGCCGGCGCCGGGAAGGGCGAGAGAGTTGGCGGAATGACGACGCGCGGTGCTCGCTCTGGAGAAGCCGTGACGCGGGGGGTTCGGACAAATCGGGATCACATACGCATATTTATCCGGGTGGACGGGGCGATGCTAAAGCCAATAACATCTCCTTCATCCGACTCACGATTTGACGAAACACCCTACGCAATGACACAGGCGGGAGACAGAGTACGCCCCGCCCACGGGAATCACGACACACCAAAGCTAGTCGTCGCGAGCACACCGGAATGGTCGATCTGCATAGAATTACCGGCATCACCCGCTCCGCTTTTGAAAAAAGAACTCTATCTCTCTCCCTGGCGCCCGGCATCAGCCGAACGGCCTTCGTCGGCCGTCTCCAGCGATGAAACAGCGCCGAAAAAGAATGCAAAGCGTGGGCAGGCGCGTCGCCCGCCCAACGAGAACAAATTCTTGCGACAACTTAATTCTATCCCACTTGGCCCCGACAGTCAAAGATTTTCTCGGCCAGGGTTCCCCGCTCCGGATTTACAGGCCACACGGGCCCGGTGGTGACACTGTAGAAGACAGGTCTTCTGCCCCCCACACGGCTGGATTTGTGCCCTGCCGTCTCCCCAGCGCCATTTCGCACGTTGCTGATCACGGATGAGAAAGAGGCCGACCTTCCATCGTCGTCGTCATAAGTGAGACGATAACGCTGCGCATTTCCGACCAATGGAAAAAAACAGTTGCAATTCCAGACGCCGCTTGCTATTATTGCAATCTCGGAAAGGCAGAGTTCGTTCATGTTCGGGCCGCATTTCCTAAACCGTCTACCAGCTTACGGGCGGGGAGGCAAGTCATGCCGGTGAAAGTTCTTCTGGTCGAACCGGATGAGCAGCAGCGCGACGAGTTCGTCAACGCCATCCGCGGGTCGCGGTTCCAGGTGGTTCAGGTGGTTGAGACAAACGCGGAGGCGGTAGACCTCTACCCGGAGGTTCGTCCCCATGTTGTGGTTATGCGCCTGGTATCGGGCAAGATGGGGGCAACGGACGCCTTGGACCGGCTCCACAAGGAACACGCCGATGCCAAGTGTGCGGTCTCGTACAACGTTCGCTCGACCCACCTTCTGATGGCGGCCTATTCTCACGGTGCCCTGACGTCGATCAAGCAGCCGTTCGGCCGGCACCACGTAGTCCAGCCGCTGACCTTCGCTGTCGCCTCGGAGCGCCGCGAGAAACTCGGCGGGCCGATCGTCCGCCTCGAACACCCGTTGGAAGTTCGATACAAGGGCAATTCCTGGTTCCGACGCTCGCGCACCGGCTTCTGCGAACGGCTGGGCCTGACCGATATGGACCTGAACATCGACCGCGAACTGGAACCAAAGGACAAGTATCGTCTGGAGCTGCGCCTGCCCCCGCCGAAAGAACCGCTGCACTTCGAAGGGGTTGTCGAGGAGACGGAGGAAGGCCGGCCGGGCATCTTCTGCAACTACCTGGCCCTCAAACACGTCTCGGACAAACAGCGCAAGACGCTCGAGGAGTTCCTTGTCGAGGCAGCAAAACCAGTTTAGTGTTTGCCGTCGGCTCCTGCGGATCGCAATTCTTTTTCTGGCGGTCCTCTCATTGCTCCTCATCCTGGCGAGCATATCCGGCTTCTTCGAGCGGTTCTTCTATTTTTCCGACGACATCGTGTACTCACACCCGGATATCCCGTACGAGGCGGTGACCTTCGCCAGCGCAGACGGGCCCGCTCTCAGCGGCTGGTTCTTCCCGGCCGATGACCCGGTCGGAACCATCGTCCACTGTCACGGCAACGCCCAGAATATGACCGCACACTGGCAACTCGTCCGGTTCCTGCCCGCCCGCGGGTTCAACCTGCTGGTGTTTGACTACCGCGGCTACGGGGAGTCGGAAGGGCGGCCGAGCCGGTCGGGCACGGTGGCCGACGCCAAGGCGGCAGTCGAATACGTATTGGGCCGCGACGACGTGGACCCCGAGCGGGTGGGCATCTACGGCCAGTCGATCGGCGGGGCGATCGGGGCGGTGGTCGCAGCGAGCGATGAGCGGGTTCGAGCCGCCGTGATCGATTGTTCCTTCACCTCATATAGAAGAATGGCCGCCCACGCCCTGCGGCTGAACCCCGCCACACGCATCGCGGCGCGCCCGCTGGCCGGGTTGCTTATCGCCTCCGGGTATGATCCCATCGACCACGTCGGCGAGATTGCCCCCCGCCCCATTCTGATCGTCCACGGCACCGCCGACGAGTTGGTTCCAATGGAGATGAGCCGCGAACTCTACCAAGCGGCAGGCGAGAATGCAGAGTTGTACCTGATCGACGGTGCAGGGCACCTCGACGCACATATTATCATTCCGGTTGAATATCCCAACCGGATCAGCCGCTTCTTCGCCGATGCGTTCGCCGAGTCGGAATAAAGCAATTCGGCAATCGAAACGGATCGCGTCCCCATCCGCCCATTCCCACGTTTGCCGCCCTTCCTGCCATCATTGACAGCGTTCGGGAAATGCATAAGATGAGCGGGCGTTGGCAGGGCGGCCGGACAACCTGCTGGGTTGAGCGGTTATGCTCGCCGTCCAACGGCAAGGTGCCGTAGTCGAACGGCTTACTGCGGGCCGCCGGCTTCTGAAATCGAGGTGGACTGTTTCTGTAACGAACGGAGGAGAGAATCGTGGCTGACTTGACGATCAAATCGGCGGCGGAATGCACATACGACGAAGTCTCGCTGGGCGAGGTGATGCTCCGCATCGACCCGGGCGACATTCCGACGGCCCGGGCACGGACCGCCCGGCTGTGGCAGGGCGGCGGCGAGACGAACGTCGCCTGCGGGCTGGGGTATTGCTTCAATATGCGGACCGCCGTGGTCACCGCACTGGTCGACGACGGGATCGGCCGCAACATCGAGAACCAGATGCGCGAGTGCGGCGTCGACACCTCGCACATCATCTGGTTCAGCAACGACGGCAAGGGCGAATTCTCGACTGACAAGAAGGGGACGATCTGCAACGGCGTCAACTTCACCTGGAGCGGCAAGGGCGTCGTCCCGTCCATCACCGAATACTATCGGGCCCACACAGCGATCCGCGAGCTGAAGCCGGGCGACGTGGACTGGGCCGGGCTCTTCGCCCAGGGCGTACGGTGGTTCCACACCGGCGGCATCTACACCCTCATCTCGCCCACCTCGGCCGACGTCGCACTCGAGGCGATGCAGGCGGCCGGCGAGGCAGGGACCGTCCGTTCGTTCGACCTCAACTACCGATCGAAGGTCGAGCCGAACAAGGACCGGGCCCGCGAGAACAACAAGCAGATCGTCGCCCAGACCGACTTCCTCGTCGGCAACCAGGGCGACTTCAGCGATGCACTGGGCGAGGAACTCGACCGCCCGGTCGGCAAGGACGAACC
>PUPC01000156.1 GCA_003553185.1 Planctomycetota bacterium
AGGCACTCGAGCTGGTCTCTCCGCTCGAGGGCGAACGGGAGCCGATCGAGATCGGCCCGCTGCTCGAAGAGGTCGGACGGACCCTCGAGCCGGCGGCCGGCGAGCACGACATAGACATCCGGATCGAGCCGGGGACCGCCCGAACCTGCAAGGTGACGGCGGTCCACTACAAGCTCCGGCAGGCGTTGTTCAACCTCGGCGACAACGCCATCGACGCGATGGCCGAGTCGGGCGGATCGCTGATCCTCGCCGCCGAGGCGGGGCCGGAGACGGTGACGGTCACCGTGCGAGACACCGGCCCGGGCATACCGGAATCCGAGGTCGACCGGCTGTTCCAACCGTTCGAGACAACGAAAGAAAACGGGACCGGGCTCGGCCTGCCGCTCGTCCGGAAAATCATCGAGGCACACGGCGGGAACGTCGAGGCCGAAAGCTCGCCCGACCAGGGCCTGACCGTCATCGTAACCCTGCCGAGAGACGGGCGAGAGGGCGAGTGCGATTCTTCATGTGACGACGCATCGGCGGGCTGACATCACCCGGACCGCACGACTCCGCACGAAGCAACCACCCGGAGGGAGCACGCCTTGCGAATCACGATGTTCACCAACACCTACCTCCCCCAGATCGGCGGAGTGGCGTGCTCGGTGAACCGCTTCGCCAGGGCGTTCCGCCAACGCGGACACCAGGTGCTGATCGTGGCCCCCAGCTACGACGACCACCCGGACGAGGAGGAGGGGGTGCTGCGGGTCCCGGCGGTCCAGAACCTGAACGGAAGCGATTTCTCGATGGCGCTCCCGGCCCATCCGGGCCTTGCCCGAACGATGGACACCTTTGACCCCGAGATCATCCACACCCACCACCCCTTCCTGCTGGGGACCACCGCCCTGCGCGAGGCGGCGGCACGCGAGATCCCGATCATCTTCACCTGCCACAGCCGCTACGAATTTCTCACCTCGTACGTGCCGCTCGAAATCCCCCAGATGCGGTCGTATGCCGTCAAGCTCACCACCGGGTTCGCCAACCTGTGCGACGCCGTCATCGCACCCAGCGAAAGCATCCGCGACATCCTCCTGGAACGCGGTGTCAAGGCCCCTCTGGCGGTCATACCGACCGGCCTGGACCTTGATCAATTCGCCACCGGGGACGGCCGCTCCGTCCGCCGCCGCATGGGCATCCCGGACGATGCGTTCGTGATCGGGCACGTGGGGCGGCTCGGACTCGAAAAGAACCTCGGCTTCCTCAGCGAAGCGGTCGCTCGCGCCCTGGCCGACACCCCGACCGCCCACTTCCTCGTCGTCGGGTCGGGCGAAGCGCGGGCGGCGATGGAGCCGATCCTCGCCCCGGTTGCAGACCGGGCACACTTCGCCGGCACCCTCTGCGGTGAGGTCCTGCGAGACGCGTATCACGCGATGGACGTATTCGTCTTCGCATCCACCGTCGAGACCCAGGGGGTGGTCTTGACCGAGGCGTTGGCCGCCGGGCGGCCAGTGGTCGCTCTGGACGCCCCCGGTGCACGCGAGGTAGTGGACGACGGGCAGAACGGCCGGCTGCTTGTGGAAGAAAACGCCGACGAATTCGCCGATGCCATCGAATGGGTTCGGGCCGAGCTCGACCGGCGGGGCGAACAACTCGCCCGACAGGCCAGAAAATCGGCCGAGCCGTTCGCGACCGACAAATGTGCCGAGGCGGTGCTCGACCTGTACCGACAAACCCGGCCGTCGGGCCTGGGCTCGACCGGCTTCGACCGCACGCTGAAACCGCTGCTCCAGTCAATCAAGAAAGAGTGGGAAATCTGGTCCAACCGGCTGGAGGCGGTGGCCGGTGTGTTCGACGGAGCCGACTCCGAGCAAGAAAAATAGAGGGAGGTACATCCCCGGCGACCCGACAACAGGCCTACTTCCAGTATCGGGGCCGGCCGTAGTAGTCGTAGAGCCGCACCTCGTACTCCCGGTTGATCGGTGCCTTGGGATCGTACTCCGGGCTGTGCCGGACCTGCTCCTTGCTGAGCTCGAGGTGGACCTGGTGAGCTTCCCAGTCAACATTTCTGATCCATGCCGGAGCAACCAGGACCTTCCGCCCGGACAGCCAGTTGCCGGTCCCGGCCACCACATACCGAATGACCCACGAATTCGTATCGGCGATGAAATCGGCGACCTTTCCCATCTCGCCATCGGTCGCATCGATTCGGTAGCCGGAGATTGCTTTCGCGCTCCGCAGATTCGGATCGCCCTTCGAGTCCGGGGGTGTCCGCCTGCGATGCGGCACGGGCGCCTGGCCCGGGAACATCCCGAGCGGCTCCCAATAGGGCTGCCAGCCGAAATACTCCATCAGTTCCTGTTCCTTCTGGCGGGACACCGGTCGGTCGGCGTCGATGCTCGGGCTGTCCGCCACCTGCTCTCGTGTCAGGTCCACGGGCAGCACCTGCCTGTCATGGTCCGGCCTGCCCACCGAACCGGGCGCGACCAACACCTTGCGGCCGGGGAGCCACTTGCCGGTATCCACGAGAACATAGCGGGCACCCCAGTGAACGTCGTCAAAGTAGAAGTCTTTTACCCGACCCAGTTCCCCGTCACTCGCCTCGATTTGATATCCGACGATCTCTTGCAAGCTTCTCAGCATGTATATCTCCTGATAACCCAATCAGCCGTCGGATTCTAGCGGCCTCATCCGCAGAGTAAACCACCGTTGATCCGAACCTGCCGTAGTATTGGCCGGCTTCCTGCCGACACCGTTATTACTACAGGGCGCCCATGGCGGCTCGCGTAGTGCAAAATGGGACAAGGAAACGGTTGTCAACCCGTCAAAGGAATCGTGGCAGCGCGTATTGCTCCCGCCGGAAATGTACGGATAATACATCCGAAGTGTGTACATCACTTTGATTGTTGAAGCTCGGATCGCAAGTCGGCATACGTTTTCTCTGTCGGCCATTCGGCGGGCGGCCGGGCACATCGGAAAGGAGATGTCGTGACGGAAGAACTTTCGGCGGACAAGTTGAGGCGAACCTGTGACCCCAAAACACTGGATTTCGGCGATACCGGAGCCCTCCCCCCGCTGGAGCACATCGTCGGCCAGGACCGTGCTCTTCGGGCGGTCGAGTTCGGGATCGATATCGAGAGCCCCGGCTACCATATGTACGGCCTCGGCCCGGTAGGGACCGGCCGGACCACCACCATACGAAATTTTCTGGAGAAGAAAGCCGCAGAGCGAGAGGTTCCCGACGACTGGCTGTACGCCAACAACTTCAAGAATCCGGACCGACCGCGCGCGATCCGGTTGCCGGCGGGCAAGGGCGCCGCGTTCCGGAACGACATGGACCAGTTGGCCGAGGAATTGCGGACCGAAGTGCCCGAGGCATTCGAACAGGAAGAGTACGCAAAAGAGCGCGAGAACCTGGTCGAACAGATGCAGCAGAAGCAGCAGCAAGTCATGAGGCAGTTGGAAGAAAAAGCACAGGAACGGGACTTCGCCGTCGTTCAGTCGCCCCAGGGCCTGATCATCGCTCCGGTTCGCGACGGCGATGTCATACCGCCCGCGCAGGCCAGCCAACTCAGCGAGGAGGAGCAGGAACGTATACAGAAGGGGCAGGAGGAGCTGCAGAACGAACTTCGCGACGCGATGCGCAACATGCAGCAGGCCCAGCGGGAGGGCAAGGAACGCGTACGAGAACTCGATCGCCGGGTCGTCGGGTTCGCCGTCGACCACCTGATCGACGCCCTCAAGGAGAAATATGCCGAATTCGACGCGGTCGTCAATTTACTCGAAGAGGCCCGAAGCAACCTGCTTCAGAACGTGCAGGCCTTCAAGCGGATCAAGGAATCCGAGGACATGGACGCCGAGCAGAAGATGTCGATGGTGATGCTGCACGGCCGTGACGAAGTGTCGTTCGACCAATACCGGGTGAACCTAGTGGTCAACAACGAAGAGCTCGACGGGGCGCCCGTCGTGCTCGAACAGAACCCCACGTTCCCCAACCTGGTGGGCCGGATCGAATATCAAGGCCGGATGGGGGCGCTCGTCACCAACTTCCGACTGATCAAGCCCGGGGCGCTGCACAGGGCGAACGGCGGTTACCTGGTGCTCGACATCGTCGACATCCTCACTCGACCGCTGGCCTGGGACGGGCTCAAGCGGGCTCTGAAAAACGACCTGATCAAGACCGAACTGATGGGCGAGGCGGTCGGCGCCCTGACCACCCGCACCCTCGACCCGGAGCCCATCCCGCTCAACGTCAAGGTGGTCCTCATCGGGAATCCGTTCATCTACTACCTGCTCTACAACCTCGACGAGGACTTCCGCGAACTGTTCAAGGTCAAGGCCGACTTCGCCGAGCGGATGGACTGGACGGACGAAACCGCGAAGAAATACGCCCAGTTCATCGGCCAGATCTGTCGCGAGGAAAACCTGCCACAGTTCGACTCGACCGGGGTCGCCCGGATCATCGAACGCGGAGCTCGGATGGTCGCCGACAACCGAAAACTCGCCACACGGTTCGGCGAGATCGTTGACCTCATCCGCGAGTCCTGCTTCTGGGCAGGACAAAACGGCAATGACCTGACCACCGGCGACGATGTCCAGCGGGCCATCGACGAAAAAATCTACCGGTCCAACCGGATCGAGGAACGCATACAGGAGATGATCGCAGACGGAACGCTGCTCGTCGATACCGTGGGACACCAGGTCGGCCAGGTCAACGGACTCGCCGTCATGCCGCTCGGCGATTACCAGTTCGGAAAACCGACCCGGATCACCGCCCGGACACACGTCGGCAGCGCCGGCGTGGTCAACATCGAGCGCGAGGCCAAGCTGGGCGGCCCGGTCCACAACAAGGGGATGCTGATACTCGGCGGCTACCTCGGCGGCAAATACGCGACCGATGTCCCGCTCGCTCTCTCCGCCAGCCTGGCCTTCGAGCAGAGCTACGCCGAAGTCGAGGGCGACAGCGCATCCTCGGCCGAACTCTATGCACTGCTCTCCAGCATATCGGGACTGCCGGTCCGCCAGGACCTCGCGGTCACCGGGTCGGTCAATCAACAGGGACAGGTGCAGGCGATCGGCGGAGCCAACGAGAAAATCGAGGGGTTCTTCGACGTATGCAAGCAGAAAGGACTGACCGGCGAGCAGGGCGTGCTTATACCCGCGAGCAACATCAAACACCTGATGCTGCGGATGAACGTCGTCGAAGCCGTGCGGGAAGGCCGGTTCCACGTCTATCCGATCGAGACCATCGACCAGGGCATCGCCCTGCTCACCGGAAAAGACGCCGGCGAACGCCAGCCCGACGGGACCTATCCCGATGGGACGGTCAACGCAGCCGTCGAGGAAAATCTGAAGGCACTGGCGAGCAAGGTCAAGGACTTCGCCGGCAAAAGTCACCCTGAAGGCAAACAGGAAAACTGACCGGCCGCCCTGTGCCGCCCAAACACACTACGCGCCCACGCCCGACACTCCAAGTAAGTCGCCCGGCGCCGTTTCGACGCCGAGCGAGGATGTGAGTGTGCCGATGCTTCCGCAGTACGGCACCGTTTCTAGTCGGAGCGGGCGGCGTGGGCACGCACCTGTTGGGTCAGGGAGTTGAGTGTGGAGCGGAACTCGGGGTCGGCTGTCTGCTCTTTTTCGATCTTCTCACACGCGTGTGCAACGGTGGAGTGGTCTCGCCCCCCGAAGGCGCTCCCCACCTCCTGCAGCGACAGGTTGGTGAGGGATCTCGTCAGGTACATGCAGATCTGACGCGGGAATGCAATCGAGCGTGCGCGGGACTTTGACTGGAGCTGCTCGGGGGTGACGCCGAACGCTCCGCCGACGACCTTTTCTATCCCGTCGGGCGTTATCACCCCACGTGGGATCTTGGGGCGGTCGGCCCTGAGGACTTCGCTTGCCGTGGCGATGGTGACGGACTGCCCGGAGAGCGACGCATAGCCGATGGTTTTCAGGACCGCGCCCTCCAGCTCGCGCACGTTGCTGGGGGCGATGTTGGCCAGGTATTCGACGACATCGTCGGGCAATGTCCAACCGCGCGCTTCCGCCTTCTTCTGCACGATGGCCATTCTTGTCTCCAAACAAGGCGGGTCGATGCGGGCGACCATCCCCCATTTGAAGCGGGAAACCAAGCGGTCCTCGAATGTTGGAATCTCTTCGGGCGGGCTGTCGCTGGAGAGGATAATCTGCTTATGGGCGTTATAGAGCTCGTTGAACGTGTGGAAGAACTCTTCCTGGGTGCGGGTGCGTTCGGCGAGGACGTGGATGTCGTCGATCATCAGGGCATCGACGCGGCGGCAGCGAGCCCGGAACTGTTCGATCCCCCCCTTCTGGAGGGCGGAGATGAACTGGTTCATGAAGCTCTCGCAAGAAAAGTATCGGATTTGGAAGTTGCGGTGCCGTTTCGTCAGGGCGTGGGCGACGGCGTGCATCAGGTGAGTCTTGCCCAAGCCCACGCCGCCGTGCAGGAACAATGGATTGTAGGCGATCCCGGGCGACTCGACGGTCGCGAGTGCGGCGGCATGTCCCAGACGATTCGAGGGGCCGGTGACGAACCGGTTGAAGGTATAGTCCTTGTTGAGCTTGGGCGTGTAGGACTTGGATTTCGGCCGGGCCTTTGTGGCCGGCTGTTTCGGCTCTGGATCGGCCGGCTTCGATGACGACGGTTCATCGGCCACGTCGAAGACGAGTTCCGGCCGGCTGCCGGTCACTTGTTCGAGTGCCGAGAGGATCTTTTCGGCGTAATACACCTCGAGCCATTTGCTGTAGAAGGCGCTGGGTGTTCGAATGACGGCCTGGCTGGGGGTGATGTCCCCCGGCTCGATGTCCTTGAACCAGGTCGCCAGTTCTTCCGGTTTCAGTTCTTTGGCAATGGCTGCAAGTGCGGACGACCAGATGGACTGGGTCCTCGTCAATGTCGGCCTCCCGAACTGCAATATAACGGGGTGCTCCGGTTACCCCGGCGCGCACGATCCCCGTCTGGAGCGCGGCGAGCGCTCTTGGAAAACAGAACTTGGGCTGGCAGGGTCAGCGTCGGTGCGGGTTCGTCAAAGTTGCTCGGGAACGCCCCCGGCGTCCCCGCTTGGATGGTACGCAACCGAGCCGGCAACCGTGCCCACTCGTGCATCACATCGCTATCGTCGATGTGTTCGGGATGATAGCGCACGGCCCGCGAGGTGTCAACCAAAAACACGGCCGAAATGCCACCTTTTTCGAGCATCGCGCGCGATGACAAAAGACAGCGCAGATGGCAAATAGTTTGTGGTGGCGTTTGTTATGCCGGCCGCGCCGCGCATACGCTATGCTTCAGGACATAACCGCGTTTATGCGGCGCTGAAACCGGAAAAAGCGGGGGCAACAGGGGCTTTGGACGGGCGGCCGGGTACACAACGCACTTGAGGCAGGGCCGGGCCGGACCGGCCGGCTCGACTCGGGCAATGGTGATCGTGCCACGCAAAACGGGCAACGGCGCCGTCGGCCCGGAAAAGATTTTCAAAAAATTTCAGTTTGCGCCGATGATCAGTCCGATCTGACCTCGCCGAACAGCTTCATATAGGCGCGGCTTCGTTCGGCGGCCTGCTTGCCGCCGGGGACCTCGGCCAGGCGCTCGAGTTCTCTCTCGGCGGCGTCCGATCGATCATGAAAGTAGAACAGTGCGGCGAGTGCGGACCGTTCGTCCAGGGTCAGTTCGTCGCGGCTCTGCCGGATGAGTGTCCGCAGGGCATTCGGATCCAGTTCGTTCCATTCTGCCGCCCGGACCGCGCCGGTCTCGGTAAATAGTATGAGGTTGTTTCGCCGCACACTCATCACCCTGCCCTGGATCGCGGTGCCGTCTCGCAGTTCGAGTTCCACTTCTTTGTCTCTGAGCTCGTTTTGCGCCGTCCCCAGCTTTTCGACCAGGGACGAGAGCTTGTCCAGGTCTCTGACTGCGGCCCGGATATGCCGGGCCGGCTCGTCGGTCTGCAGGTTGTCGATGGTGGCTTCGAGCTGTGCCGCCGCCCGTTCGAACTCAAGGCGTTCGTTCAGGTCGAGCACTTGCTCCAGTGCAGCCCGGATGGTCTCGAGGTCGGCCTGTCTATTCTGGTCGGTCTGCTGTTCCTGTCGCCGCTGCTCTTCTTCAGCGAGTCGGCGTTCCGCTTCGGCCTCCGCCTCGGCCCTGGCTCGCTCGACCGCCCTTCCCTTCTCCAGCGCCCGCAGGCGGAACGAGCGAATGCCGAACGTCTGTCTCACCTGGTCATATTTCCTGGCCGCATCGTCGAACCGTCCCTCCTCGACGAGGGCATCGGCCTCCCGGGCGATCCGCTCGAAGGCCTGTGCCGCCGAGCTCTCCGTCTCCGCCCGCAGTCGGGCCAGCCGGCCGTCCTCGCCGGCGTAGCGGCCGACGCGATATTGCTCAGGAAACTGGTCGATGACTTGGAGTGCCTCGCCGAACCGCTGTTCTTGGATGAGCTTGTCGAACTCTGTCCGGAGCCGGCGGAAGGTACGTGCTGCATGCGCCTCGAGTCGGGCCTCGAGCTCGTCGGCCTGTTGAGCGGCCTCCTCGGCGGGTTCGGTGCCGGGATACCTTTCCTCGACGGATCGAAGCCGAAGGAGGAGCTGGTGCGGTTGGAGCTCGTCGGCCCGGGCCAGGACTTCTTCCTGATAGTAGATCTCGGCGGCGGTGCGGGGGGCGGGCGAGTCGGACGGCGCCTGCGTTTCGTCAACTCTGTCTGCCGGCCCGGACCGACCGAAAAACAGGTGAAACAGGCCGATCGAGCCGGCGAGGATGAGCAGCCCGACTCCGGCACAGAGTGCAATCAGCCGGGCCTTCTGCCATCGCGTGGGCGTTTTTGTCCGCCAGCTTCCGGTGGCCGACCGATAGCGATATTCGCCGCTGTCGTGGCGTCGCTTCTGGCCCAGCCGGGGCGATCGGCCCATGCGGACCAGGACGAGGTCGGTGACGACGTCCTCCATCGAGTCGTATCGGTCGCGCTTGTATTTCGCCATCAGCTTCCGCACGATCTTCGAAATGCCGTGCGATAGCTGGACGTTGAGGTCCTTGAGATACGGCGGACGTTCCTGCACGTGCAGGGCCATAATGTCCTCGACCGTACGGCCGTCGAAGGGCACATGGCCGGCAAGCATGTGAAAGATGGTCACACCGAAGGCGTACATGTCGCTCTTGTTATCGACTTCTTCGTCGCCTTCACATTGCTCGGGCGATGCGTAATAGACGGTCCCCAGTTCCCTCGTCTCCTGCAGCCGACTGCTCACCCGTCGTGCCAGCCCGAGGTCGGCCAGCTTGGCGGTCCCGTCCTCGGTGACCATGATATTGTCCGGCTTGACATCGCGGTGGACCAAGTCGTTTTCTTCGGCGTGTTGTAATGCCTTGGCGATCTGTATGGCGATGTCCAGCGCCTGTTGCTCGGGGATCGGTTTGCTCTCTCGCAGCATCTCGCCGACGGTGGTGCCCTCGATGTGTTCCATCGCAAAGTAATACTGGCCGTCGGCTTCGCCGGCGTCGTAGCCCTGTACGATGTTGGGGTGGCTGAGTTGGCCGCTGGCCTTGGTCTCGCGGAGGAACCGCTGGATGTACTCCCGGTCGCTGGCGTGCCCGGGCGAGAGCACCTTGAGGGCGACTTCTCTGCCAGACCGGGTGTCTTCCGCCTTATACACCGTGCCCATGCCGCCCGAGCCCAGCTTGCCAAGAATCTTGTAGTGTGCGATGTGGCGGAGGGCGTCCATCCGGCTCAGACTGTCCTTGAGGGACTGGATCTGCCGTTCGTTCAGCAGCCCCTCTTCGATCAGGATGCGTTCCAGCGAGACCACGTGACCCCGGTCGGCGTGCTCTTGCTGGATTTTCAGGCAGGCCACAGATTCGGGGACGGTGAGCAGCCCTCGATCGATGGCCGCACGGGCGAGGTCCACTTCTTCCCGAGTTGGCATTGGTCATTCCTGGCCTGTGGTCATTGTACGGCAACGCGGACCTTCCGCCCGCCGTTTTCAACCCATATACATTATACAGGGCCAATCGCCCCCGGCGAAGGATTATCCGGAGATCAGTACTCGGGGGCATCCTCAATCAGCTTGACGGCAAGCGCCCGAAAGACGCGCTCGCGGGCCTGGCGCTCCGCCCGGGCGGGCCAATAGAAGGGGGTGAGGAAGAAGACGAGCGGGTGACGATATTCATATGATGCCGCCGAGGCGAAGTAGGACGCGAACGGCCCCCCGCGTTCGTCGAGCACCTGCAGACGCCCCTTGATCTCCCGGGTCCGAATGAACGGAATGATGAGGCCGGACAACGGGCGGGGCCGGGCGCTGTCCTCGATGGAAATCTCGAAGACGAAGTGATAGTCGGGCCGGGAGACCCGGCGGCGGACGTTGTCCGGCTCGAAAACGCCCATCGCCTCGACCGTCTCGTGGGCAAGCTCACGGTAGCCAGGCCACTCGGCAGAGACCGTGCCGAAGACCTCGCCGTCCACAAGGTTGGTCACGTGGACCGTACACCGGACCACACGGTCCGTCGGTTCGGGCCGCTCGCCGGCGATGGCTTCCTCGTAGCGGTCGGCGGCACGGTCGTAGTAGGTAGGATGCCCCGCACACCCGACAAGTGCCAGCACTGCGGGCAAGATCATCGACGGGAGGATGTGAATGGCGGCTGATCTCATTCGTTTTCTTCCTGTTTCAGTGCCCGACATGTCTGCACGGTCAGTGCCTTCAGCGCATCGGCCTGGATGGCCCGCGCTCGCTCGTCATTCCGGCGCCACGTCCGGCCGAAGACGTGCCCCAGCCAGGCAGAATATTCGCCGCGGCCCTGTACGTAACGGTGCCCGACGCGCTCGCCCTCGGGCGTCGTGATGGTCGCGATGGCCTCGACACGGTAGCTGCTGACGCCGACGGGGACGAGGTAGAGGAACAGCCCCCCTGCGACCTGCCGCCACCGGCGCGGCTCCTCCCGGACCACCATCCGGAGTTCCAGGTGGTAGGCGGGCGGCTCCTCGGGCGTTGCCAGTCGAAACTTGCCGGACTCGAGCAGAACATCGGTCGCCAGTGCGAGCATCGGATCGGCCGGCTCGTCGTTCTCCACGGCCAAATCAACGTGCACCGGCTGCTGGTCCAACCGGGGCATCTCCCACAAGCCGGAATACCTGGCCGCGTCGGGGTGCGACTCGACGTGACGCAGGGCGCAGCCGGTGGCGGCGAGCAAGAGGACCGGGGCCAAAAGGACGATCGAGCAAACGGCCTTCTTCATTGTTTCTCCCATGCGAAAACCGGGCAGCCGGGCGAGACCATTATCGTTCGGCAAGATGATAGCAGGCGATGCGCCGGGGGGCAAGCGCAACGTTTGCCCATCGGCTCGCCTTCGGCCGTCTGAGGTCAGGCCCACCACATCTCGCCGATTCCTTCTCGGAGCAGGATGCCCTGCAGGAACGCGACCGCCTTCTCGAACCCTTCGCCCGGGCTCATCAAGCTGTCTTCGTGCTCGATGGACAGAGCGTCGTCGTATCCCACGGTCCGTAGGATGCTGACGAAATCGGTCCAAAAATCGGCCCCGTGGCCGTATCCCACGGTTCGAAAAACCCAGGACCGGGCGAGTTCGTCGCCGTAGTGTTTGGTATCGAGCACGCCGTTCTCGGCCGTGTTCTGCGTGTCAATCCGGCAGTCTTTCGCGTGGACGTGGAAGATGGCGTCGCCGAGCTGCTTGATCGAGACCAGTGGGTCGATCCCCTGCCAGAACAGGTGGCTGGGGTCGAAGTTGGCCCCGAGGTTGTCGCCGCACGCCTCGCGCAGCCGGAGCATCGTCTCGGTGTTGTAAACGACGAACCCCGGGTGCATCTCGAAGGCGATGCGGACGCCGTGGTCCCGTGCGAACTTCGCCTGTTCGGTCCAATATGGGATGACCTTCTCGTTCCACTGCCATTCGAGAATCTCGAGGAAATCGGGCGGCCAGGGGCAGGTAACCCAGTTGGGCCGGGCCGAGCCGTCGCTGTCGCCGGGGCAGCCGGAGAAGGTATTTATCGTTCCCACCCCCAGCTTCTCGGCGAGCAGGATTGTCTTCCGCTGGACCTCGTGGTTGGCGGCTGCGAACTCCGCGTCGGGGTGGAGCGGGTTGCCGTGGCAGGACAGTGCGCTGATTTCGAGGTCCCGACCGATGATTTTTTCGTACCATTCGGCCCGCTTCTCGTCGCTCTCGAGCAGCTCGTCGAGCGGGCAGTGCGGGTCGCCTGGGTAATTCCCCGTCCCGATCTCGACCGTGTCGAGGTTCAGCTCTTGCACATAATCGAGCGCATCGTCGAGCGTCTGGTCCGCGAACAGTGCCATGAATACACCGAGTTTCATGCTCATCCTCCTTGTGAATAGGTTCTGCCGGTCCCTCTACCAATCACCCTTGTCAGCGTTCCACCTTCGTCCACCGCCGGTCCCGGGCGCTCTCGACGGCCGCATCGACGATACACATCTCGGCGTGTCCGTCCTGGAAGGTGGCATAGAGCGGTTTTTCAGCCGGTCCGCCGGCCCGGATGTCGCGATAGGCGAGCAGACACATGTTCTTGGTGCCGACCGGGTAGCCCTCGGGGTGGCCGCCGGGGAAGTGTGCCAGTTCCGCGATCTCCTCGTGCAGCAGGTCGGGGTCCTTGACCAGCTTCTCGTTCGCCCGGTCGCGGTGTCCGATCCACAGCTCGTTCGGCCGCTCCTGGTCCCAGCTGATCGACGCCTCCGACCCGTCGACGGTAAACGTGAACGCATTCTTGAATCCGGCGCTGACCTGGGTGGCGACCAACGACGCGGTCGCCCCGTTCGACAGTTTCATCATCACCATGGCGAGGTCCTCGGTCTCGACCTTGCACGGTTCGAGGTCCTCGGCGGAGGGCTGTTTGCCGGCGAACGATTCGACCTCGCCCCTGGGCCGCAGCCGCTCGTCGTGGACGATGGTAAAGTCGGCCATCACCTCGTCGATGTGGGCACCCGCGAGGGTCTGGACGGTATCGCACCAGTGGCTCCCGATGTCGGCGAAGCACCGGCTGGGGCCGGCGTCGGCCACGTTGATCCGCCAGTTGTAATCGGTCGGCTTGAGCAGCCAGTCCTGGGCGTATGCTCCGCGAGCGTGCCGCACCTCGCCGATCTCGCCCCGCTCGATCATCACCCGGGCGTGCTGGACCAGTGGGTTGAGGCGATAGTTGAAGTTCATCGCGTGGACCAGCCCGCTCTGCTCGGCGAGCTCGACCAGCCGCCGAGACTCGTCGGAGTTCATCGCCAGCGGCTTCTCCGATATGCAATGCTTGCCCGCCTCGAGGATCGCGCGATTGACCGGGTAATGGAGCTTGTTCGGCGTGCAGTTGTGCACGGCGATGACCTCGTCGTCCTCAAGCAGCTCCCGGTAGTCGCCATAAGCTCGCGGGATGCCGAGCGCGTCGGCCTTCGCCTTCGCCGTCGCCTGATCGACTTCCGCCAGTGCGACGACCTCGATGTGCCCGATCCGCCGGAGCGCTTCCACGTGCGCCGGGCCGATGAACCCGGTCCCGATCACACCGACTTTCACTGTTTCCATTGACCTGTTCCTCCCAATATCGCAGGGTCCTGTTCCCGATCGAACGGTATCTTACTCGTGCGCGGGGCAAAAGTCAAAACCCGAATCCAATCGCCGTGCGTTTACAGGCGACGGCCCATCCCTATAATCCGCCCGAACAGAACGCTCCACAAGTCGAGAGGCAAAGCCGATGCACGAGGACCGGATCGAGCGTCATTGCTCGGAGATAGACCGCTGTAACCAGCGGGGCGGGCGGATGCTGTCGATCGTCGACCTGGTCGAGGCGGGCACGTTCAGCCCGCGGCTGGCCGCCTACGCACTGGCCGCCGTCAACGGCGGCGCCTCGTTCATGGTCGGGGCCAACCCGGGCGGGGCGGGCAAGACAACGGTGATGGGCGCCCTGCTCAACTTCGTGCCCGGCGGCGTCAAACTGGCCGCCGCTGTAGATTCCGCCACCATAGCCGCCGGGCTCGACAGCCCCCGCCCGCGCCGCTGTTACGTCTGCCACGAGATCGGGGCCGGGTCCTGGTTCGCTTACCTGTGGGGGCAGCCGCTGCGCGACTATTTCGGGCTACCCGCCGCCGGGCACATGCTGGCGACCAACCTGCACGCCGATACGCTGGAGGAAGCACACGACCAGATCGTCCGACGGAACGGCGTGCCCGAGGCCGCCTTCCGCCGGATGTCGCTCGCGTTCTTTCTCCAGGTCCGGCGGAGCAGGCCCCGGGCCCGTCGGCGAATCGTCGGGGCGTGGGAGTCCGACGGTTCGGAGCCGCACCGGAACGTAATCGACGACCTTTCGCGGTCGCGGCTCGTGTCGCCGGAGCGGCTGGACCGCGCCCGCCGGGTCATCGACTCGATGCTCGACGGCGGCGCTCGGACTATCCGCGACGTGCGGCGGTTCGTGCTGGCACAGGAGCACTCGCTCAACGGTCGGGCTCCGTCTTGACGGCCGCCTTTTGCGGAAGCGGCCATTGTGGGGACAACGGCGTGCGATTATAATCTCGTCGGCAGTATCACTCTGACATTGAAAGGAAGCGTTTATGGAAGCGAACTCACTGGATTTTTTGAAGCAGGTGGTCACCGCCCCCAGCCCCTCTGGTTTTGAAGGGCCGGTCCGGAAGATCATTGCCGAGCGAATGGCGGGATTTTGTGACGAGGTGCGTCACGACGTGATGGGGAACGTGATCGGGGTGCTGAACCCTGACGGCGACCGGCGGATCATGCTGGCCGGTCACTGCGACGAGATCGGGATGATGGTCACGAACATCTCGAAAGAGGGGTACCTCTACTTCGCGGCGGTCGGCGGGATCGAGCCGATGCTGCTGGTCGGCCAGCCGGTGCTCATCTATAACGAGGCGGGCGATGTACCCGGGGTCGTCGGCCGCAAGCCGATCCACCTGTTCCGCTACGACAAGGACCCCAAGAAGAAGCCGCCCAAGATGCACGAGCTCTGGATCGACATCGGGGCCGACGACCGCGAGGACGCGGAAAAGGCGGTCGCCGTCGGCGACTACATCACGGTGGACGCCGGGTTCCGTCCGCTCCGCAACGACCTGGTGGCGGCACGCGGGTTCGACGACCGCGTCGGCGCGTTCGCTGTGGTCGAAACGCTCCGACGGCTGGCCGAGGGCACGCCCGACCCGCAGGTCGCCGTGTACGGCGTGGCCACCACCCAGGAGGAACTCGGCCTGCGCGGGGCACGGACCAGCGCGTACGGCATCCGGCCCGACGCCGGGATCGCCATCGACTTGGGCTTCGCTTCGGACTATCCGACCGTGAACAAGAATATCGTGGGCGACATCTCGATGGGCAAAGGCCCGATCATCGCCAAAGGGCCGAACATCAACCCGGTCCTTGGCCGGATGCTGGTCGATACCGCCAAGGCGGAGGACATCCCCTACCAGATGGAGGGCGCCCCGAAGGCAACGGGGACCGACGCCAACGTGATGCAGATGACCCGCTCCGGCGTGGCCACCGCGCTGATCAGCGTTCCCAACCGGTACATGCATACGCCCGTCGAGGTGGTCTCGCTGAAAGACCTGGACCATACATCGGAGCTGCTGGCGGCCCTTCTGCGGACGATGGACCCCGAGCAGGATTTCACTCCGTCGTTCGGCTGAGCCGGCGATTACACGGCGCAGAGCGTCACGGCTCATCGCAAGGACACTCTATCTCGGCGTAACGGTGAACTGCGCCTTATGCGGGGGAGGTCCGGGCTGTGCGGGAGGTCACTTTTCCCGTGAGAGGGAATCGTGAAGAATGCATTGGCATTCCCAGTCCAGCCCCTTCAGCCCTTCCCGGAACTCGTCGGTGACCGTCTGGTTGAGAGTCTGAAGCCCGGCGGCGCATCGGCCGATCAGGTCGATGATCTCCGGCTCCATCGCGAGGGCTTCGTCTCGGACCGAGCGGGCGATCTTCTCCAGCGAGCCGCCGAGGTCGCTGACCGCACTGCATCCGTACATCTTCCCCGAGCCATGCAAGCTGTGCGCGATGCGATACACCTCTTCGAGCGCTTCGACGTTGTCGGGCTGGCCCCGCAGTGACAGAGCTGCTGCGTCAAGCTCCGCCCCCATCTCCTCAATTCTGGAACAGAACAGTCTTTCGAGCTTATCGGAGGTCATAGTGCGCGGTTCCCGGCCGGACTCAGCGATGGTTCCATCATGGAGCGTTGGACTGCGTTCAATATACCGACGATCATATACTGCATATACTGTGCCAGAGGCGGCGATTTCCGGCGGCTGGTTTGGCAGGTCCGAGATATAATCCCCACAATCCTATTAAAGCGATGCGGTTACGTCATTATTTCTGGCCCCGATATTTGTCCGTTAATAGCCCATGTGTCTGGGGGATTTCCGACGTAATCGGGCGTTTTTTTGCGCGGTGTGGAATTTTTCCACCAATTCGAGCAATTACTCCTTCTCTTCGATCTTCCTGAGCTTGTTGTACAGCGTTTTGGCGTCGATCCCCAGGTCGCGAGCCGTCTTGCGCTTGTTCCCGCCGTTCAGCTTGAGCACCCGAAGCAGATGTTCCGCCTCGACCTCTTCCAGGGAGAGGGGGGCTCCGCCGGGCGAATGTGCGGTCTTCGGAGCGGCCATGCGGGGTGCGAGGTCGGCGGGCTCGATGACCGGTTTTTCGGAGAGTACGACAGCGAGCTCGATGGCGTTCTCGAGTTCACGGACGTTCCCCGGCCAGTCGTGCTCCATCAGAATCTCGCGGGCCTCCGGCGCAAGCTCTTTCGGCTCGGACCGCTGTCGGGCGGCTGCCTCGTCAAGGAACGATTCGATGAGGTGGGGAATCTCGGCCTTGCGTTCCCGCAGAGGCGGCACCTGGATGGTGAGCACGCTGAGCCGGTAGAACAGGTCCTCGCGGAACTTGCCTTCTCGAACCTGGCGGGCGAGGTCCTTGTTGGTGGAGGCGATGACGCGGGCGTCGACGTGCCGGACGCGGTTGCTGCCCACTCTTCGGACCTCGCCGGACTGCAGCACACGAAGCAGCTTGACCTGGGTCTGGGGGTTCATCTCGCCGATCTCATCGAGGAAAATCGTCCCTCCGTCGGCGACCTCGAACAGCCCGTGCCGGGCCGTGTTGGCGCTGGTGAACGAGCCCTTCTCGTGGCCGAACAGTTCGCTCTCGAGCAGTTGCTCCTGCAGGGCGCCGCAGTTGACGGGGATGAACGGCTGGTCGTGCCGGGGGCTCGACCGAAAAATCTCCTGCGCGACCAACTCCTTGCCGGTCCCGGTCTCGCCCTGGATCAGCACGGTCGAATCGGTGAGCGCGTATTTCCGGATGACCCGGATAAGCTCCTTCATCGGGGCCGAATTGACCGTCAACGTCCGGCCCTGCTGCCGGCTGAACGCTCCCCGCAGGCCCGAGACCTCCTGCCTGAGCCGATGCGTCTGGACGGCGTGCTTGAGCAGTACCTCGAGCTCGTCGAGTTCGCACGGTTTCTGGACATAATCGCAGGCGCCGCTCTTCATCGCCTCGACAGCGGGGGCGACCGAGTCGTCCCCGGTCAGGAACACGACCTCGGGCGGTTCGGGGAGCCGGCGCACTTCCTTCAGTACATCCAGCCCGCTCATCCCCGGCATCAACTGATCCAGCAGGATAACGTCGTACCCGTTCTTCTCCGCCATCCGGATCGCATCCCGGCCGTTGTCCACCGTCTGAACCTCAAAGCCGAGGCCGGGCAGTTTCTCCTCCATGTAACTGCGAATGAGCACCTCGTCATCCACAATCAGCACTCGCGCCATCGGTCTTCGTGCCCCAAACGGATCAGGTGATAGTATGATCGGCTCTTCAAGCGTCATTCTAAACGCTGTAGAATGGATTCGTCAAGCAAAATAAAGAGAATATTATCATACGAACGGTCGGCGAAGGACAACGGGACGCTCACCGACCTGTCCCGATTCACTTGAGCATCCTTCTCCCGTGCAAACACAACCCGATTCACCGAGCGGTCAGCATTATTGACCGCCCGGCATGGCTGCTCTAAAATGGAGCTGAAGGCAATATCGTCATTGACCCCAATGATCGAGGTTTCCGGATGGATTCGAGAACATTATTCAGATGGGCGTTGCCCTGACAGCACTTGGAGACACGGATGAACGATAAGGCGTTTCAAAGATGTATCGATCCCGACTGTGCTCGGACGTTCGACCTGCTCGACGTATTGAGCAAGTGCCCGGACTGCGGCAATCTGCTCGACGTCATATACGACTGGGAACGGCTGGACGTGCCCGGTTCGCTCGCCTTCTTCGAGGAGCGGTGGGCCGGCCGGAGCAGGCCTCTCGACTTCAGCGGCGTCTGGCGGTTCCGTGAACTGATCCCCTTCGCCGACCCCGATCAGGTGCTCACCATCGGCGAGGGTCAGACGATGCTCAAACGGGCCGACACGCTCGCCCCGTTCGTCGGCCTGGATCCGGGCAACCTGTTCCTGCAATACGAGGGGCTGAACCTCTCCGGCTCGTTCAAGGACAACGGGATGACCGGTGCGTTCACCCACGCCCGGATGACCGGTGCGACGCGGGCGGCGTGTGCCTCGACGGGGAACACCTCGGCCTCGCTTGCCTGTTTCGCCGCCGCCAGCGGCCTGCTGGAGGCGATCATCTTCGTGGGCAGCGGCAAGATCGCATACGGCAAGCTGTCGCAGGCACTCGACTACGGCGGCAGGACCGTCCAGATCGAGGGCGATTTCGACGATGCGATGGCACGGGTCCAGGAGGCCTGCGACCAGACCGGGATGTACCTGATGAACTCGCTCAACCCGTTCCGGCTCGAAGGCCAGAAGGCGATTATGTTCCGCGTACTCGAGGGGCTGGGCTGGCAGCCGCCCGACTGGATCGTCGTGCCCGGCGGGAACCTCGGCAACAGCTCGGCGTTCGGCAAGGCGTTCATCGAACTCGAACAGCTTGGCCTGATCGACCGGGTGCCCCGGATCGCGGTCATCAACTCGACCGGGGCCGACACACTGGCCCGGCTGGTCAACGACGAGGGGCTCGAGTGGAACGACGGGCGCGTCGATGATGCGGTCATCGATCGGTTCTACGCCCGGATGGACGAGCAGGACCGCCGGGCAAGGACAGTCGCCAGCGCCATCGAGATCAACCGGCCGGTCAATCTCAAGAAATGCCTGCGGACTCTGGACTTCACCGGCGGAGTTGTCCGGGCGGTCCCCGATCAGGAGATCCTCGACGCCAAGGCGATGGTAGGCCGGTGCGGGATCGGTTGCGAGCCGGCCTCGGCCGCATCGGTCGCCGGGGCGAGAACGCTCCGCCGGGAAGGCATCATCGAGCCGGGCGAGCGAGTGGCGTGCATCCTCACCGGCCATCTGCTAAAGGACCCGAACGCGACGGTGGCCTATCACTCGCTGGAGGGGGATGAGCTGGCCGACCAGATGGCCGATTTCGAGGTCAAGACGAACGAGTTCGCCAACCGGCCCGTGCCGGCCACCAACGACCTCGACAGCATCCTGAAGGCGATCGAGGAAGGCGGTTGAACCCGTCGGTTGTCAAGCGCCTTCCGGTTCGGGGGCCGCTCTGTTGCGTGCCCGACTGCGGCCGATGAAGGTAAGCACGATCATCGCAACGCCGAGTCCGAGACTGATCACCCCGACGAGCATCGCCCAGCCGATTGTCCGCATCATAGGGCCGAAAGAACTCCGCATGACGACCAGCATAATCGGCCTATTTTTCCCCTCGTTCGAATACCAGCCCGACAGGTTGTACCTCCCCGGCTGGTCTATGGAAAAAGTGAGCATCGCCTCGCCCGACCGGGCGCCGATTGTGTAGATAGCCGACCCGCGCAGTGGCTCAAGTGCGACCTCGCCCCCGGCCTCACCGCATTCCAGGCGGAGCCGAAGCGCGCCCAGCCCCGGCGAGCTTCTGTGGTAGTCCCCGTCTATCACCGTCTCGTACTCATGGTAGATGGTGTATCTGCCGGTCTCATCGAGCCGCATAGTGGTCTCGCCCGGCATCTTCGCCCTGACCATCGAACGGCCGAAACCAGTAATGCCCCGGTAGACGATCTGGATGGCGAAGATGATCCCCAGGACGATGACCAGGGCGCCCATCACGTAGTGGATCTTGCCGGGCTTAACGGACGGCAGTTGCGAGGGTTTCTGTGAAGGGAGCGGCGGCGGTTTCGTCATCTGACATCCTCCTGTTTTCTCCGCCGATCGGGTCCCCGGCTCCTCGAGTCGGGCGGGGGCCGTATCGGTTCGTTCAGGCGTCCCTCTCCTCTCCGATCGCCTGCATCCCGCGCAGGACCCACCGGTCAAATATCACGAACAGGATCATCACCGGAATGATGCTGGCCAGGACGACGACCATGATGTCGTTCCACATCAGCCCCCGGTAATCGGTCATCAATCGGCCGAGCAGTACGCCGATGGTGTATTTCTCGGGCGAATCAACGAGGGCTTGGGGCACCACGAACGCGCCCCATACCGTGATGAAATGCACTGCGGCAAGGGTGAAGACCGAAGACCGGACCGTCGGCAGCACCACCCGGAACAGGGCCCCCACCTCCGACAGCCCGTCGATCTGGGCCGCGTGGACCAAGTCGTCGGGCACCGCCGAGATCGCATACCGCATGTAAAAAATCCCGAAACCGGTGACCCCGAACGGGAGGATGATCGCCGTCAGCGAGTCATACAGCCGCATCATCGACGTAAGATGGAAGAGGGGCATCATCAGGATCGCCGCGGGTACGGCCATCGACGCCAGCACGATGTCGAACAGCCATTGCTTGCCGGTGAACTGCTTCTTGGCGAACGCATATCCGGCCAGCGACGAAAGCACGACGCAGATGACGGTGGAGAGCGAGGCCACCCATATCGTGTTCATCAAGCTGACCCGCAGGGGCCGGGGATCGACCTCGATCTCGCGGCGGACCTCGGGCTCGGGCAGCCGCTTCGATTCGACCAGGTAATAGTACGAGGGATCGACCCGGTCGCGCGGTTTCTGGGCCGTCCACACCGCGAAGGCGAACGGGAGCAGTATGATGGCGGCGAGCAGCCAGGTCAGCGCGGTCCGGCCCCATCCGTTCCGCCCGGTTCGCCTCTGCTTGCGTTCCATCTTAGTCACCAGTTCAACCTCCGGCTCAGCATACGTTTCATGATGAGGATGACGACGATGGTCACCCCGAACAGTGCCATCGAGAGAGCCGCCGCCTCGCCCCACTCAAAGTCGACATAGCCCTTCCGATAGACGAGGAACGCGATGCTCACCGTCCAGTTCGCGGGGCCGCCGTCCTCGGTCATGACAAATATCTCCTGGAACAGCGCCTGCACGTTGATAATCAGCAGTATCAGGCACAGGCCCACCGTGCCCGCGCACATCGGGAGGGTGATCGACCTCAACTGCTGCCACCGTGACGCGCCGTCCACCCGAGCCATCTCGTAGGTCTCACCCGGGATGCGCCCCATCGCCGACAACAGGATGAGGGCCATCAGGCCGGCATCGCGCCACACACACATCAGTGCGATGGCCGGCATCGCCCGGTACGGCTCGCCCAACCACCCGGCCCAGCCAAAGGGGCGATAATAACCCGCCATGTAAAGCAAGCGATCAATCGGCCCCTGCACCGGCTGGTAGGCCGCTCGCCAAATCAGGGCGACCGCCACCACCGGCACCACCCACGGCGAACAGAACACCGCCTTGAGGACCGGTCGCCCGGCCACCCCACGCCGCATCAGCAGCGCCAGAGCAAGGGCGACCGCAAGGGTCAGGGGGATATAGACCCCCGAGAAATAGGCCATATTCAGGATGCTTCGCCACCATTCGGGGCTGGCCAGGACCCGGCTGTAGTGGGCCAACCCCACGTTCCGGCTGGCGCCCGTGACGGGGTTGTACACGCGCGTGCTGACGGAGAACAACCAGATAATCGGATAGACGAAGAACACGGCGAGCAGGGCGAGCGCCGGGGCCAGGAGTTGGTATGCCTCCCGCGACCTCCGCCGGGCCTGAAGAATCTCCGGTTCCGCACTCTGCCGCGCCATCCCTGCTCCTAACCGGTCAGCGCCGTGCCACCACATATGCCACGGCGACGAACACAAGAACGCCGAGCACCAGCATCCCCAGGGCAGTGGTCGCCGAAGGGTGCCCGATCTCGGTGTATCGACAAGCCAGCGCCTCGTTTCCCCGCTGTTGCGAGAGATAGACCAGGTCGCGGACCTCACTCGTGGACGGTGCGTCACGCCGAAGGACGCCGTGCAATGTCCCGATCCAGTCCCGAGCGCCCTTCCCCTCCCAGATGTAGGCGGGCAACACGGGAGCCGCCCGGTCAAGCGCACGGGCAAACGCCCGGAGTTCCGGGTCGCTTCGGTATGGCTCGTCGGCGAGGACATCCTCCCGGACGGCCACCACCGGCCGCTTCTCCTCCAGTCCGCGGGCAACGAGCCGCTGCCCCTGCGGGCCGGAGATGAACTCCAGGAATCGGACGGCCGCATCCTTCCGCCGCCCGCGAACATACCCGGGCACCACCAGGTGTCGAAACTCCGCGTCGCAGACCGGTACGCCCACCGCCGGGGCGGGCAGGCCTGCCGCACCGACCTCGAAGTCCGGCCCGTCAGGGGGGAGATACAGCCCCTCGGGTCCGGCGATGACCATCGCCGCCCGGCCGTCGCGGAACTGCTTCACGGCATCCCGGTCATCGCTCACGATGGATTCCGGCGGCGAGGCGTCACGCAGCCCGACGATAAACTCCATCACCTGCGTCCCCTCGCGCGGTGCGACGTTAAACCACCATTGCCCGGCGGAGAGTTCCATCGCCGGCACGCCAAGCTGAGCGAGGAAGGTGGTATAGTGCCGCCCGAAGTCGGCCGAGTCCTGACCAGCAAGGGCAAACCCGAACTGGTCCGGCCGGCCATCGCCCGCGGCATCGCGGGTCAACCGCTCGGCCAGGGCCAACATCGTTTCCCAGTCGCGGGGCGGGTCGTGCTCATCCAACATCTGCCGGTTATACACGAGCAGCTTCGGTCGGGCGGACCATGGGACCGCGTGGACGCCCTCGGGGCCCGTGGCCTGTACCACCACCCGGCGATGGCTCGCCTCCACCGTTTCGCGCAGTTGGGGCAGCAGGGCCAATGCCCCCCGCTCCGCCAGGACAGCGATCTCGCCCGCCTTGACCTCGATGATGTCCACGTCCGCCCTGGCCACGACACCCCGGAACACATATTCCAGCGGCCGCCGCGACCCGACGAGCCGGACACGGATGTCGCCGTTCTCTGCCTCGAACTCCTCGACCACCTTTTCCAGAAGACGATAGGTGGCCGAATCGGGCACGGCGATGGTCTGGACGGTCACCTCAGTAACATCGCGGGCATCGCCACAGCCGATGACCAGCGGTATCAGGATCAGTCCAAAACAGTATCGACGCATCACATTGCCCGCCGCACCCCTACTTTATCCATAAACCATCCTAGACACCGGGTCCGAACCTGTCAATTTTTATTCGAAGATCAGACCGCATGATTCAGGATTCTCTCCCAGCCGATGAGGGGTGACATCGAGACCAAAACGGCTGCGTGGGACCGCCGCGTCGTCAGACATCGGGGTGGTCGTTCCCGGTAATCCGCCCGGCTGTTGCGCCCGCAGTCCCCTCGATTTAGAATGGATCAGAGAGGGATACGACCGGGACCTGCTATGATCGAACCAGAAATCCATGGGCCGAGCGACGGGGCCGACCGGGAGGCCGGACCACCGGTCGGGGATATCGACGGCGGGGCGACACCTCCGCCGGAGCCCGACCTGTCGGACGTGGACCTCGAGCCGGACCGCCCGGTCCTCGGACGGCTGACCCAGAAGGATGCCCAGATGCTCGACGCCTGGTACTTCCGCCGGGCGTTGCGGGCCGAGGTGCGGCGACCGTATGTGACGGCCCTGCTGGTGCTCGCCAACGGGCTGATCTTCGGGATGATGGCCGCACAGGGGGTCGATCTGGTCCAGCCGCATACCGGCCACATCCTCGCCTGGGGCGGGCTTCACGGCCCGAACGTCGCCGGGGGCGAATGGTGGCGGATGCTCTCGGCGACCTACATCCACATCGGGTTCCTCCACCTTCTGTTCAACATGTGGTGCTTGTCGGCGGTGGGCCGGTTCGCCGAGCGCCTGTTCGGCCATTTCGCCTTCCTGCTGCTCTACACGCTCGCCGGGATCGGCGGCTCGGTCGCCAGCTTGTGGGCCGACCCGTCCGTGGTGGGAGCGGGCGCGTCGGGCGCGGTATTCGGGGCATTCGGGGCGTTGATCGGCTTCATGCTCATCCGCCGCCGCTCGTTCCCGATCATCCTGTTCAAGCCGCTGATGATCAGCACCCTCCTTTTCGTCGGCTACAACCTGTATTTCGGGTTTATGGCCGAGGGGATCGATAACGCGGCCCATCTGGGCGGCCTGGTCACGGGCCTCGTCGGAGGGGCGCTGCTCAGCCGCCGCGTGCCCGCTCACGGCCAGCTCCGCTCGAAGCGGCGGTACGCATATGCGACCGGCCTGGCGGCCGCGATCGCCGTGTCCGGAGTATGGGTCGTCGAACGCATCCCTCAGCGATTCAGTGGCCGACCGGTTGTGTTCACGGGCGACCAGGTACACGCCTTCGCCGAGTTCAACCGGGCCGTCCGGCCGCTGCTCGAGCGGTCCGGCCGGATGGCCGAGTTTGCCCACCGCGTCGAACAGCAGACGGTCCAGGGGCGCCCGCCGACCCCGGAGCGACAGCACGAGGTGCGCAATCTGGCCGAACAGGCCGCCAACGACGCGCGCACGGCTAAGGACCTGCCCGTCGAGCACCGGAACCTCCGCCTGCTGAAGGAGTACGCCGCCGGCGCACTCGAGGAGCGCGCCAGCGGGTTCGCCGCACTGGCACGATGGCTGGAGACGGGCGACCCGGACGACCACGCCGAGTTCGTCAGCCGCCAGAACGCGGGGAACGAGATGATCCGGAAGTACAATACTCAGGGCCAACGCCTGCAAGAACCGGGACCGTGAGCGGCTCATGCCGGGCAGATCGGATGACCGCGGGATACCATCCACCCGCTCGAAAGGAACATCGATGGGCAAGGTGACCGTGGTCGGCAGTTCGAACACCGACCTGACCGTGCAGTGTCCATCGCTGCCCGGACGGGGCGAGACCGTGCTGGGCGGCGAGCTATACAAGACGCCCGGCGGCAAGGGAGCCAACCAGGCCGTCGCCGCGGCACGGGCGGGGGCCGACGTGACGTTCGTCGGGGCCGTCGGAGACGACGACTTCGGCCGAGCGGCGGTCGAAGGGCTTCGGGCCGACGGCATCCGCACCGACCACGTCGCCACCAAGCCGGGCACAGCCAGTGGCGTGGCACTCATCCTCGTCGAGCAGGCCGGGGAGAACATCATCGCCGTCGCCCCCGGTGCGAACGCCGAATTGAGCCCCGACGACGTTCGGGCCGCCTCCGACGCCATACGGTCCGCCGACGTGCTCCTGCTCCAGTTCGAAGTCCCGATCGAGAGCGTCGTCCACGCCGCCCGGATCGCCCACGCGGCCGGCGCCCACGTCGTCCTCAACCCCGCCCCGATGCCCGACCGCCCGCTCACCAACGAGTTGCTCGCCTGCGTCGACTACATCGTCCCCAACGAGGGCGAACTGGCCCGGCTCGCCGGCGCGTACACAGAGGCCGTCCTTTTCGAGGCGGGCGTCTCGGCTCTCGTGGTCACGATGGGGGCCGAGGGCGTTCGGATCGTGACACCGGACGCAACGACCCGCGTCCCCGGCGTCGAGGTCGAGGCGGTCGACGCCGTCGGAGCGGGCGACTGTTTCTGCGGGTACCTGGCCGCCGGGCTCTCGGAAGGGATGGAGCTGCCCGACGCCGCCCGGTTCGCCTGCTCGGCCGCCGCCCTGTCCGTCACCCGCCGCGGGGCCCAGACATCCATCCCCCGGCGCGACGAGGTCGCCCGCTCGAGACCGGGTTGACCGCCGCCGGAGCCCCCACGCGGGTTGACGCCCGGTGGGGCGGGCGATATCCTCTAGCCCCAAACAGCATAACTCGAACGAGAGGTGTTTGCGACAATGCGAATGAGTCAACTGGTCGGCCGTCGGTACAAGGAGCGGCCGGCGGAGGCAACACTGGAGAGTCACGCGTTCCTGCTTCGGGGCGGCTACGCCCGGCAGGTCGCGAACGGGATTTACTCGCTGCTGCCGCCGGGCCTCCGGGTCGCCGCGAAGATCGAGCGCATCATCCGCGAGGAGATGGACCGGATCGGCGGGCAGGAGATATTGATGCCGGTCGTCCTCACCCGGGAGCTCTGGGAAGAGTCCGGCCGCTACGCAGATGTCGGCCCGGAGCTGGCTCGGTTCAAGGACCGCGGCGGCCGCGACCTGCTGCTGGCAATGACGCACGAGGAGGCGGTCGTCCACCTGTGCCGCGACGAGATCACCAGCTACAAGCAGCTCCCGGCGATGGTCTATCAAATCCAGACGAAGTTCCGCGACGAACCGAGATCGCGAGGCGGGCTGATCCGCGTTCGCGAGTTCACGATGAAGGACGCCTATTCGTTCCATCAGACACAGGCGGACCTCGACGCCTATTACGAGGAGTGCGCCGAGGCCTACCGCCGCATCTTTGCCCGCTGCGGGATGCCCGAGACGGTCAAAATCCAGTCGGACACCGGGATGATGGGCGGCAAGGTCGCACACGAGTTTATGCTGCTTTGCGACGCCGGCGAGGACACCATCGTCGCCTGCGACGGCTGCGGCTACCTGGCCAACCTCGAGGTCGCCGAGGGACGTATCGCCCCGCTCCCCGAAGAGCCGGCCCCCCTGGAGAAGGTGCACACCCCCGGGAAGCGGACCATCGACGAGGTCGCCGAGTTCCTCGGCGTCCCGCCCGAGCGGACGGCGAAGGTCGTGTTCTACGACTCCGACAGTGAGGGCCGGCCGGTGATGGCACTGGTGCGTGGCGATGTCGAGATGAACGAGACGAAGCTGGCGAAGATCATCCAAGCGATGCCGGAGATGGCCGACGACGCAACGATCCGGTCCGTCGGAGCCGAGCCGGGCTTCGCCTCGCCGATGGAGATCGACAAGGACAAGTGCCGCATTATCGTGGACCACACCCTCGCCGGGGCCGGCAACCTGGTCTGCGGTGCGAACGAACCGGACTATCACTACCGGAACTTCAACCTCGAACGCGACCTGCCGGGCACCGAGACGGTGGACATCGCGACGGTCCGCGAGGGCGACGGCTGCCCGAACTGCGACGGCTCGCTCGAGTTGAAGCGGGGCATCGAGGTGGGCAATATCTTCCAACTCGGCCGGAAGTACACCGAATCGATGGCGATGACCTACCTGGAAGAGAACGGTGAGGAAGCGTATCCCATTATGGGATGCTACGGCATCGGCGTCGGCCGGCTGCTCAGCTCGGTGATGGAGGTGAAGCGGGACAAGTTCGGGCCGATCTGGCCGATCAGCATCGCCCCGTGGCAGGTCCAGGTCAACGCCATCGGGCTGGACAACGAGGAAGTCCGAGCCGCCGCCGAGAAACTGGCCGGCGACCTGTCGGCGGCCGGGCTCGAGGTCCTGTTCGACGACCGCGACGAGCGGCCGGGGGTCCAGTTCGCAGATGCCGACCTGCTCGGGGTCCCCTATCGGCTCATCGTCAGTCCCCGGAACCTCAAACAGGGCCAGATCGAATGGAAGCGGCGGGATACCGGCGAGACCGGGTTCATCGAGCCCGACGAGGCGGTGGAGACGGCCCAGCGCTGGATCGCCGACGGGCTGGCCGCCATTGACGCCGTGGCCGATCAGGCCGGTTGAGCTCTGCGGCGTGTTGCCGCTGTCGGCCCCGGAGACCGGGCCGACGACCGCGCGGCATCGACGAATCCGGGGCGTGGCAGTCGGTTCCGGAATATTTACGAACAGTTCGGCGACGAATTGTGCTTGACTCGCCTTGCCGGGCGCTTATAATCTGTCGTTATCTTAGTAGAAACTGGTCCAGCGGCCGCGGGCTTTCTCGGCGACGCCGGCCGCGTACTGGAGATGGAGGTTTTTTATGAGAGCCATTGTCCGGTTGTCTGCCGTCGTCATTCTGGTCCTCGGTTGCAGCGTAGTGATCGCCGAAGAGGCCCCCGCCCGCCCCGGCGCCCTTCCCGTTCCGAGCCCGTTCCCGGAACCGGAGCCCGAGCGGCCCGGCCTGATTGGGTCGGTCACCCGGTCGATCACCAACTACACCTACAACCGAGTCCGCGACTTCGCCGACATCTTCACGATCCGGCTCGGCTGGGGCACGGGCCGTTCCATCGGCTTTCAGGCCCGGCTGGCCCGCCCGATCCAGATCGGTGCCGGCATGTTCGAGGGGACCGTGCTCGCCATCGACCGGGGGCACATCGGGATTATGAAAGAGGTCGAGATCGAGGGCGGCATTTCGTTCTTCTACCCCAGCTACCAGGCGCGAAAGGTCACCTGGCAGACGGCGGAAGCCGAGCGGCGCAACAT
>PUPC01000109.1 GCA_003553185.1 Planctomycetota bacterium
CGGCGTCCCCGGCGTCGGGCACGTGGAGCAGGCCCCACAGGGCGTCGTCCCGCACCTCGAGCGTCTCGACGAACCCGGCGTTGTCGCGGGCGTCGTAGCTGTGGCCCCAGGGCACGGGCACACGGATGCCCGCCTCGGTCATCGCCTCGAAATTGGCCAGCCACCGCCGGAGCCGGTCGCCATCGACATCGAGGGTGAACCCGGCGTCGGTGTTGATCCATTGCCCCTCGCGGATCAGCTCCTTCCACACCCGCCGGTCGTCGTCGAGGTCGAGTTCGGCCTCCGTCGGTCGGTTGAGCCACATCAGGTCAGCGTCGTTTTTCATGTGTTCGCCTCCGTGGGAATACGGTCGCCCGCGTCAGCGGGCGGGTGAGGGTCGATCGGTTTTACGGCCCGGCGGGCGGCTCCGCTTCGTCGATGGGTACGTTCAGCTCGGCGAGCAGCTTCGCCCGGTCGATCAGCTCGGCCATCTTGCCGCCCGTCTTCTCCGCCTCGATGGCCAGCCGCAGCACATCGACCAGCACCTCCTCGTTGCCCCGGCCGATCCCGGCCGTGACCAGGCGGACCCCCTCCCCCGCGGCGGCGGCCGCGCCGAAGTTCACCTCGACGAGCGGCCGGACTACGTGCCGGTTGACCTGCCCGACCAGGTCGGTCAGCAGGCCCGATTCCATCAGCAGGAACGTATCGGCGTACTGCCGGGCGGCGGCGTGCGAGCCGACCGAGCCGTCCTGGGTGAGCGACCGCTCGGGCACGAACAGCGCCCGCAGCTTCCGGGCGTCGAGGTGCTCGATGTAGTGGCGGAACATCTCGCCCCGCTGGTCGTCGAGCAGGTACTCGACGTCCCACCGCCGGTTGCCGTGCTCGTCCCGCTCGTCGGGCAGGGCGATCGACCCCGAGCTGCGGAGCGAGCCCAGCTCGGCGTTCAGCGCGTCGAGGTTGTGCTGGTCGGCGCCCGTCCGCGGGTCGGGCCGGACCTCGGGCGGGGCGTAGCCCTTGACCACCGGGTCCGCCTTCCGCTCGAAGTACCGGTTCGCGAACTGGTAGATTACGCTCGACCAGTACCACGGCTCGTAGGCGGCATCCAGCCGGCCCCGGCCGTACAGGTTCCCCCACTCCCGGTCGAGCGTCATCACGAACGTCTTCTCGGGCGGGATCGGCTCGTCCATATGCCGCTGCCGCAGCCCGGCGTACCGGCCGTGCTCGTCGGCGTACAGCTCGAACGTGCCCGGCTCGAGGTCCTTCAGCTTGCGATAGGCGTAGAACGCGGCGCCGGTCCCCAGCGTCCGCAGTTCCCACACCTTCTCGTGGGCCTGGTGGCCGAACTCGACCGCGTTGAGGCAGCTCCGGAACAGGGGGCGGACGAGCGGGCGGAGCAGGTCGGCGACGGTCTCGACGATCTCCCCGCTCCGGCCCTCGATCCACCAGCCGCCGTCGCGGGCCACGTTCATCACCGGGGCCTTGATCGCCGCCAGCCCGAGCGCGATCTGCGGGTCGAGCCGCATCCGCTTCTTCGCCTCGATGCCGACCGCGCCCGGACGGTACGGCCCGAGCCGGGCGGCGGCGAGCCCGGTCAGGTAGCCGGCTCCGTGGCGGGTCCGTTCGCCCAGCGGCGGCCTGCCGCGGGCGGAGGCATCGAGTTGGGCGGCGAACCGGAGCACCTCGCCCCGCACGTCGCGGGGCAGCCGCCAGATCGAGTCGGGCAGTCGCATATCTCTCCTCGGGATTGGTCGGATAGGTCCTATTGGTCTTATAGGACCGATAAGACGGATGGGGCGGTTCGGGCGGCGGTCGGCGGTCAGGCGGCCGGGCGTCGCTGCATCCGGTCGAGCTCGGCCAGGCCGCCGATGGCGACGGTCTGGCGGTCGAGCATCGCCCGGCCGTTATCGCCGAGCGGTGCGTCGATGGCCCGCCGGTCGCGATAGTCGCGGGCTCGGCTGGCCAGCCGCGACAGGTACCACGAGCGGGTGCGGCCGCCGCCGAGGGTGAGCAGGTGGCAGGCCATCTCCTGTTCGAGGTCGCGCCGCAGGTGTTCGTCGCGGGTGATCGACAGGGCGAGCCGCCGGATCGTGCCGCCCAGCTCGTCGTGCCGCGGTGCCCGTGCCAGGCGTTCGCCGAATGTCGCCGGTCGGTCCGATCGTCGTGTGTTCGCGTTCATATTCGCCTCCATACTTATACCGCAGGAAGTGGCCGAGATCAGGAAATGCGAGTCGGGGAAAGCGCGGGAGCGGGGGCGGGCTGCTCTCACAACAGCCCGGCTGGATGCCGGCGGTACGGGTCGGGCCGTCCGGCCAACGGGGGCCGAGCTACGCGGCTCGGCGGAGGCGGGTGCGCAGCTTCCGCATCCGGTAACGGGCGGCTCGCGGGGTGATCTCGAGCGCCCGGGCCGCCGAGGCCTGGCTGTGCCCGGCCATCAACAGCTCGGCCAGCTCGCGCTCCCGCTCGGGCAGCGACTCGACCATCTCCCGTACGATCATCCTGTCCAACATATCCATCCCGTTCGCTCCTTTCTGATTGTCTGCGGGGGACCCTTCTTGAAAGAAGGGTCCCCCCACACCCCCTCCAAGAACTTTTGTGGAGATGCGTTCCCGGCGGGGCCGGGCACGCATCTCCCCGGAGTTTTCCGGAAGAGGGGTCCGGGGAGAAAACCGCTTTTTCAAAAGGGGTTTCTCCCCGGCCTTTGCTTTTTCTCCTGTTCCCCGTTTCTCCTCTTCTCCCGCCTTACACCCGCCCGGGCCGCGTCAGCGTTTATGCGGCCCGGAACAGCCGGCCGTTTCCGGTCGGGAACCGTCGTCGGGCGCCGGTCACCACCATGGTCGCCGGGTCGGGTTGTCGCAGTGTCGACGCGATCTTATCGTAGTTATCGGCGTGCCGGTGGTGGTCGGCCGCCCCGCGGGTCCACACCGTCCGCCGCCCGCCCGTCGGGGTCTCGACCGTCTGCCGTCGCGGAGCGGTCATCTGTGCGACGTAGTCGCCGTGGTCGAGCGTGCGGGCGTTCCGGGGCAGGATGTTCCGCCGCATCAGGATATCCTCGAGCGAGTCGTCGAGCGACGCGGTCCGCCCGACCCGGACGATCCCCTCCCGTGCGTCCTTTCGCGGCCTGCGGACATCGTCGTCGGTGTACAGGCATCGCCAGATGCGGCCCGGCTCGTGCCGTGCCTGCCACTTGCGGACGAGCATCGCCTCGGGCTGGGCGTCGATCACACAGCAGCGGACGTCGTACCGGTCGAGCAGCCCGTCGAGCCGGTCGAGCGTCTTGACCTTCCCGATGAACACGGCCCGGCGGACGCCCGGCCGGGGGCGGTCGCTGATCCGGACGTGCAGCCATTCGCCCACGTCGACCCCCATCGTGCATCGCTCGGCGCGCGGCGGCAGGGCGTAGTCGTCGGCGCAGGCGAGCAGCTCGTCGGCGGTCAGCCCGGTGCTGCCCGCGGCGTAGGGCTCGCCGAGCAGCGAGTTGTAGAACCGCTGGCGCTCCCATTCGTTGCGGAGCGCCCTGCCCCAGTCGACCCACAGCCGGGCGACGCTGACCGTGGGCACGAACAGTTGCGAGATGTGGTAGCCGGCGACCGGACGGGACGGGTACCGGGCGACCCACTCGCCCTCGCCCAGCCGGTCGACCGGCCGGGCGCAGTCGGCGCAGAACACGCGGACGTCGCGGCCCGCCTCGGCCCGGCCGTCCCATTCGCGGTCGATCAGCTCGTACTCGTCGTCGCCGGTCCGCCGGGCCACGTTGACGAAGAAGTCGAGCGGCTGGCGGTGCCCGCAGTGTTCGCAGGTGACGTGCCACTCGCGGGCGTCGCTCTCGTCGTAGCGGGCGGCGACGCCGACCTCGGCGTGGGTGGGGGTGCTGGCGTATGCGATGAGCTTGTGCGGGCTGGCGGCGAGCCGGTCGCGTGCCAGCGGCAGGTTGTTGAGGTTGCACCGGTCGACCTCGTCGATGATGACCAGGTCGGCGGGGAACTCGACGAACTCGTTCTCGGCGTTCGAGCCGACGAAGCTGATGACCCCGTCGCCGAAGTGCTTGAGCCGGGCGCTGTTCGCCCGGCCCGGGCCGCCGCGGACGAGCCGCCGGTAGTGGGGCGATGCGTTGATCGCACGGGTCACCCGGTGGGCGACGAATTTGTCGCGCTTCTGCTGGGTGGGCATCACGTACAGACAGGCGAGCCCGCGTGCGGCCGAGTCGAACGCGTCGATGATGAGGAACTCGCTGATCCCACACTGGACAGATTTCTTGAATACCCGCTCGGGCGACCGGTCGAGGTAGATGGGCAGCAGGTAGGGACGGCGGCGGAAGGTCATCGGCCCGCCGCGAGTGGTGCGGTGATGACGTAACGCCAGCCGAACGCGCGGCTCGGCCAGCCGGAAGGCGGCTCCCACCCGCCGCCGGAGCCGCCGGATGTCGCGCCGACACGGTTCGTTTAAAGGCATCGTGTGTCTCCTCTCATCAATAAGACGAATAGGACGTATAGGACGTATAAGCCCTATTGGGTTGGGTTGCGGGGGAACCTTCTTGGAAGAAGGATTCCCCCACACCCCCTCCAAGAACTTCTATGGAGATGCGTTCCCGGCGGGGCCGGGCCCGCATCTCCCTGGAGTTTTCCGGAAGAGGGGTCCGGGGAGATAACCGCTTTTTCCAAAAGGGGTTTCTCCCCGGCCTTTGTTTTTTCTCCTGTTCCCCGTTTCACCTCTTCCCCCACCATACATCCGCTCATGCGGTGGCAGCGAGCGGGATGGCGTTGCCGGTTTTTGCGGGGGAACCTTCTTGGAAGAAGGATTCCCCCACGCCCCCTCCAAGAACTTCTGTGGAGATGTGGTCCCGGCGGGGCCGGGCCCGCATCTCCCCGGAGTTTTCCGGGAGAGGGGTTCGGGGAGATAACCGCTTTTTCCAAAAGGGGTTTCTCCCCGGCCTTTGTTTTATCTTCTTTTTTCTGTTACTTCTCTTTCCCTATCTCGACCCGCTCATGCAGCAGCGGGCGGGACGACGGAGTACTTCCTGCGATTGCGGGGGAACCTTCTTGAAAGAAGGTCCCCCCACACCCCCTCCAAGAACTTTTGTGGAGATGCGTTCCCGGCGGGGCCGGGCCCGCATCTCCCCGGAGTTTTCCGGGAGAGGGGTTCGGGGAGATAACCGCTTTTCCAAAAGGGGTTTCTCCCCGGCTTCTGTTTTGTCTTCTTTCTTCTGTTTCTTCTCTTCCCCCACCTTACATCCGCTCATGCGGAGGCAGCGAGCGGGACGGCGTTGCCGGTTATTGCGGGGGAACCTTCTTGAAAGAAGGATTCCCCCACGCCCCCTCCAAGAACTTCTATGGAGATGCGTTCCCGGCGGGGCCGGGCCCGCATCTCCCCGGAGTTTTCCGGAAGAGGGGTGCGGGGAGATAACCGCTTTTCCTAAAAGGGGTTTCTCCCCGGCTTCTGTTTTATCTTCTTTTTTCTGTTACTTCTCTTTTCCCCATCTCGACCCGCTCATGCGGCGGCAGCGGGCGGGCTGATCCGGTCGAGGTCGATGCCCAGTTCGTTTGCCAGGCGGATCGCCTCGTCGTCCGACAGCTCATCGAGCTCGTTTTCCGGCGGGCCGTCGTCGTTGTCGGGCAGTTTCATCCGCAGCTCGATGCACTTGGCCAGCATCTTGAACTCGAGCTTCAGCAGGTTGAGGTAGAGGTTGCCCGACTGCTTGTCGGTGATGTCGGCCTGCAGCTTCCGGACCTTGGCGATGGCGGCCTCGATATCCTCGATGAACGCGGCGACGGTGGCCGGAGCGTCGCCCCACGGGTCCCGGTCGGCCGCCTCGCGCCGGAGGTCGGCCCGGTCGCGGTGCACGGTCCGTTCGAGCACGCCCAGCTCTTCGGCGATCTCGTGTACGCTGTGGCCCGCCCGGACCAGCTCGGCGACCCTGGCCCGCCGCTGCAGGCGGGTGAGCTTTCGGTTCGCAGGCGGTACGGTCCGCTTCTGATTCGTCATCGTTCGCTCCTTTCGGTATGTCGTGTGTGTGTGCAGGCATCGCGCGGCGTGCCCGCGGCTGATTCCGACAGAGGTTCGTCAGGAAGATGCAGGTGCGGCGTCCCCCGGCCCTTCGGTCCGGTTACGGGGTTGGCTCGTCCGGTTCCCATGTCGGCGACAGGTTCTCCGCCGGTCCTTCGCCGCTGAACAGGATGGCGAACCGGGTGACGAGCGCGCCGAGCAGCACGTAGCCGAGGAAGACCTGTGTGGCGACCATGACGTGGCCGAGCACGTTCGCCGGGTTCGCCCGCATCCCGCTGAAGCCCAGCTTGACCATGGTGACCACGCCGTAGCTCAGCGCCCGGAACGGGACGAGCCACCAGGCGACCGGCCGGCCGTCGATCACGAACAGGTTCGTGATGAGCCGCCCGTCGAACCGTCCCCAGACGCCGAGCGAGTCGAGCAGCCCGGCGGTGTAATAGACGAGCCCGAACGCGGCGGCGAGGACGAAGAACGTCTTGAGAATCCGGATCGTCGAGCGTCCGTAGTCGGAGACCCACCAGAACCAGCCGACGATCCGGCCGCCCGCTCGCTCGGCGATCCCGCGATACCAGGGGTGCTCGGAGTATCGGCGTTCGCGGCACCACTTCCGCCACTGGAGCTCGCGGGTGTTGTCGCGGAGCGTTTGCTTCAGGCCGGGGTCGACGTTGGCGGCATCGAGTCCGACGCCCCCGAAATCGGTCGCCCGGTCCACCCAGCACCCCCAGATGCGGGTCTCGCCGTCGACGAACGCCGAGCTCGCCCGGGCCCCGCGCAGGTCGGTCCAGCCCAGCTCGGCCCCTTCGAGGTGTGCGGCCCGGAGGTCCGCCCCCTCGAGGTGTGCGTCCACGATCTGGGCCCGTTCGAGGTGTGCCATCAGCAGGTTCGCCCGCCGCAGTTGCGCGAGCAGCAGGTTGGCCCGGTCGAGGTGTGCTCCCAACAGGACCGCCCGGTCCATCAGGGCGCCGGACAGGTCGGCCCGGCTGAGCAGCCCGTATCGCAGGTCCGTGCCCTGCAGCATAGCGCCCGACAGGTCGGCCGCCTGGAGTTCGGCGTAGCGGAGGTTCGCGCCTCTCAGATCGAGTCGCGAGAGGCCGGCCCCGCACAGGCGGACGTGAGCGTCGGGGTTCGCCGCCCGCCAGTCGTTCCACTCGGTCGGGTCGCCCGCGTCCGAGCAGCGACGGAGCATCCGGTACTGCTCGATGTTGCACCGCATCCCGACGGCCGACGGGTCGAACTCTTTCCACCGTTCGACGAAGGTCACCGCATCGCTCATCTTATCCTCTCCTCCAGCGGCCAGATAGCCGGTATCGTAGCGCCGGCCGGCGGTTTCGGCAAGCGGATTCGCTCGCCGCTGCGGGGGGACCTTCTTGAAAGAAGGTCCCCCACACCCCCTCCAGGAACTTTTGTGGAGATGCGTTCCCGGCAGGGCCGGGCCCGCATCTCCCCGGAGTTTTTCGGAAGAGGGGGTCGGGGAGATAACCGCTTTTCCCAAAAGGGGTGTCTCCCCGGTCTCTGTTTTATCTTCTTTTTTCCGTTTCTCCTCTTCCCCACCCGACACCCGCTCATGCGGCAGCGGGCGGGACGGCGTTGCTGGTTTTTGCGTGGGAACCTTCTTAAAAGAAGGTTGCCCCCACACCCCCTCCAAGAACTTTTGTGGAGATGCGTTCCCGGCAGGGCCGGGCCCGCATCTCCCCGGTTTCTGTTTTGTCTTCTTTTTTCTTCCCCGTTTCTTCTCTTCCCACACCAGACACCAGCTCATGCGTGCCAGCGAGCGGGACGGCTTTCCCGGTTATTGCGGGGGCACCTTCTTGGAAGAAGGTTGCCCCCACACCCCCTCCAAGAACTTTTGTGGAGATGCGTTCCCGGCGGGGCCGGGCCCACATCTCCCCGGAGTTTTCCGGAAGAGGGGGTCGGGGAGATAACCGCTTTTCCCAAAAGGGGTTTCTCCCCGTCCTCTGTTTTTTCTTTTCTTCTCGATTTCTGTCCTTCCCTCAGACTACACCCCGGTCAAGCGGCGGGCCGGTGGTCGGGCTGTTCCGTCGAGGCGCGGATGACCGCCCGGATGGCGTCGGGCGGCCGCCAG
>PUPC01000143.1 GCA_003553185.1 Planctomycetota bacterium
CCTCGTGACGCCCCTCCTCATCGGTGGGGGCCACATCGATGGCGGTGTGATACGTGATGTGGGTGTGGCCGGCACATCCGCACAGCACACAGACGATCGCAATATATATGGTCCGCACCACCTCGAACCTCCTTCCCTGTCGTTGTCATTGACCCCACAACGCTGACAGGCCGGCGCTCAAAGGAGCCGTATACCGACCACCTGTCACGCTTCCGTATCGTTTATCCCAAAGCTTCGACGATCAGGTCGCCGATCTCGCTGGTCGAGTGGCCCATGCGGCCGGCGTTCATACTCTCCATCTTCGTGGTCGTGACGGCCACAATCGCATTCTCGACATCTTCGGCGGCACTCTTCTCGCCGAGTTCGTCCAGCATCATTGCCATCGCAGCGACGCCGGCAACCGGGTTGATCACGCCTTTTCCGGTGTATTTCGGCGCCGAACCGCCGATGGGCTCGAACATCGAGACGCCCTCGGGGTTGATGTTTCCGCCCGCCGCGACGCCCATCCCGCCCTGGATGATCGCCCCCAAGTCGGTGATGATGTCGCCGAACATATTGCAAGTGACGATCACGTCGAAATACTCGGGGTTCTTGACCATCCACATGCAGATGGCGTCGACGTGAGCGTAATCGCGCTTGATATCGGGATAGTCCGCCTCGCCCACCTCGTTGAATGTCCGCCACCAAAGGTCGTGGGCGTAGGTCAGAACGTTCGTCTTGGCGCAAAGGGTCAGCATGTTCTTCTTGCCGCGCTTGCGGGTCAATTCGAAGGCGTAGCGGATGCAGCGCTCGACACCCTGGCGGGTGTTGCACATAATCTGGGTGGCTACCTCGCGGGAGGTGCCTCGATAGTTGACCCCGCCCATGCCGGAATACAGCCCCTCGGTGTTCTCGCGAACGACCATGAAATCGACATCTTCGGGCTGCTTGTCGGCGAGGGGACACTCGACGCCGGGGTACAGAATCACCGGCCGCAGGTTGATGTACTGGTCGAGGGTGAATCGAAGTTTGAGCAGCAGGCCCTTCTCCAGGATGCCGGGGGCCACGTCGGGATGGCCGACCGCGCCCAGGAGGATGGCATCGTAGCCGCGCAGCTCCTCGATGTCCTCTTCGCTGATGATCTCGCCGGTAGCCAGATACCGGTCACCGCCGAAATCGTAATTTGTTGTCTCGACCTCGAAGCCCTTCTTCAGGGCGGCGGCATACAGAACCTTGAGCGCCTCGTCAACGACTTCCGGCCCCGTCCCATCGCCGGGGATGACTGCGATCTTGTACATAAGCATATCCTTTCATAATGCGGGAGCGGGAATTGTACGGCCCGGCACACTACAATGCAAGCCCCGGAAGCCGGAAGTTCTTGACAGTGTTGGCGGACGGGGATACCCTGCCCGTGGGTAGCGAGGGAACCGAACACAAAGCTGAGGAGACAAGAGAGTGAACTGGGAGGCACTGCCGGCGTCGATTCTACTGCTGTTCGCCATCGTCAACCCTATCGGCAGTATTCCGCTCTTCCTCCAGTTGACGGAAAGGATGGAGGAGAGCGAGCGCCGGCGTGCGTTTCGCATCGGCGTCCTGGTCTCGGCGGTCATCCTCCTCGCCTTCATCGGGCTGGGGGAGGGGATACTCACCCGCTTTTTCCAGGTGGAGCTGCACGATCTGATGGCCGCCGGCGGGCTGTTGCTTCTGATCATCGCCATCGATCACCTGGTGTTCGGATCGCTGATGCGGAGCGTCGAACGGGATAACCAGATTCTCCCCCACGAGATCGGCGCCGTGCCCATCGCGTGCCCGATCCTCGCCGGACCCGGTGCGATGATGGCGGTTCTGCTCATCAGCTCGGACCCGGAGGCCGGCATCATCGTCGCGATCATTGCTGTGGCGGTCGTCCTCGGCGTCACCGGGTTTCTGCTCGCTTTCATCGACAGAGTTTATAAACTGCTCGGTCGGACCGCCTGCACCGTCCTGTCGAAAATTCTCTGCCTGTTCATCGCCGCCATCGGAGTGCGGCTGATGATGGAGGGGCTGTCGCACTATTTCTCCGCCGGCTGAACCGGCTGCCCTGGCGGGACTGAAGCACTTCCTCCACTGGATATCTGTGTGTTTCTGCTCCCTTCTCTTGAGCGGTGTGCCGGGATAGACTATACTGCGCCCAACTCAGCGGGGACTGACTATGCCCATAACCGGACGATGGATTCGCGAAACGATCCTCGGCGTATGTGTCGCGTTGGTGTGCGTTTTTACCGGCTACTTCCTGGCCCATAACTGGCAGACGAGTGATGAGCTGGCGCTCGGGCTGCTGCTGGGCGGGGTGTTATTCATTTATGCGGGAGCACGGTTCGCTCGGGTGGAACTCCCGTGGGCGCGGTTGGGCTGGATCGCCGTTGTTCTCGGCCTGGCGGCCCTGTTCTTCGCTGATCCCCGGTCGGCGGGGGCGGGAATTCTCGTGCTCGCGGCAGGCCTGGCCGGCCCGACGGTCAGTCCGGGTGTCCGTCTGGTACAGGGGTTGGTGTTGGCTTCGGCGGCCGGTTGGGCCGGGCTGCTCGCCGGAGAGACTGTGCCGTTAACGCACGAGATTATTACGGTCTTTGCCATTGCCGGGTACGTCGGCCTGGCGAATTCGCTGCGGGGAGGGCGATCGGTCGGCCGTGGCTATCTTACTGCGGTGATCGTCGTCATCGCCGCCGGGCTGGTGGCAATGGTGGTGTTTGGCGTGCTTCGTCCAATGGCTTTCATTGTTGGAATATTCGGCGTCTGGCTGCTGGTCTATATCGTTTTGTTTGGGGTGAAAGCTCTTCAGCAGCCGAAAGTGGTCCGGGTCGCTTTGTTTGCCGACCACGCTCTGGGGGGCATCGGCCTGCTGGCGGCGGCGCTGCTGGCATTTCCACTGTGGAGGGAGCAGACGGCAGAGTTGGCGTGGCCGGTGATCGCGGGCCTGTTCTCGATGTTGGTGCTGCGGGCGTGGCCCTACGTCTGTCGGTGGACTGCGTCGGTGGGGCATGGGCCGACGGAGAAAGAATGACGGGGATTCAGACTCGAAAATGGAGCCCGGGGCCGGATTCGAACCGGCGACCTGAGCTTTACGAAAGCCCTGCTCTACCGCTGAGCCACCCGGGCGGGTACTGTTGGACACGCGGTGCTCAAATCTGATATAGTCTAGCCACTTCAGTTTCGATTTGCAAGGAGAACGCTCTTGGAAAGTGGCATCACATTCGATTTCGAGAACATCCGCACCGACGCCGTCGGCCCGGAGCACGGGGTCAGCGAGAAAGAGCTTGCCAGGCTGTCGGAACCGCTGGCACATGGCCACGAACGGCTGGCCCAACTGCGCGAAAGCGGAGAGGTCGCATTCTTCGACCTGCCCTACGACAAAGAGAATGTGGCCCAGGTCAAGCAAGTCGCCAATGAGGCCGCCGGTCAGTTCGGTGCCGTGTTGGTCCTCGGGATCGGCGGCTCGGCACTGGGCAGCATCGCGCTGCGGTCCGCACTCTGCCACCCGCTCTACAACGAATTGCCGCCCGCCCGGCGGAATGGTCCGCGGCTCTACATCGAGGACAACGTTGACCCGGTCCGGCTCAAGGCCGTATTCGACCTGATCGAGCCGGCCAAGACCCTGTTCGTGGTCATTTCGAAGTCGGGCACTACTGTCGAGACACTGGCCCAGTTCCTGTTCATCCGGTCCCTGCTGGATGGTGATCTCCGGAATAACGTCATCGTAGTCACCGATGCGGGGCCGAGCACGCTGCGGGGGATCGGCGAATCCGAGTGCAGGGCCACCCTCGAGGTGCCGGCGGGCGTCGGCGGCCGGTTCAGTGTCCTTTCGCCCGTTGGCCTGCTGCCTGCGGCCCTGGCGGGCATTGATATCGATGCCCTGCTGGCTGGGGCGGCACAGGCCGATCGAATCCGGTGCAGCTCGCCATCGGCCGAGGATAACGACGCTTATATGGCCGCGGCCGTCGAGTACATCCTCTATCAGAAGGCCAAGCGAATCTCGGTGATGATGCCGTATGCGACCGGGCTGGTCGAGATTACCGATTGGTATCGACAGATCTGGGCCGAAAGTCTGGGCAAGACTTCAGACGTCGGGCCCACGCCGGTGAGAGCAACTGGGGTGACCGATCAGCATTCGCAGGTGCAACTGTACCGAGAAGGCCCGAACGATAAGGTCATTTGCTTTCTGGGCGTGCAGCACTTTCAGGAGGAGGTGCCGATTCCGCCCGCCTGGGAGAGCTCAGAGGCGATCGGGTACATCGGCGGGCACTCGTTCAACCAGCTCATCGAGTACGAGCGGATCGCCACCACCCTGGCACTTACTGATGCACAGCGACCGAACTATACGATCACGCTGCCCGAGTTAAATGCCTATTCGGTTGGACAATTGCTCTACATGCTGGAGATCAAGGCGGCGATCAGCGGCGAGTTGTACGGCGTCAATGCGTTCGATCAGCCGGGCGTCGAGGCGGGCAAGGCACTGTCATACGGGCTGATGGGGCGCAAGCATTATGAGCGGGCCAAGCAGTGGGTGATGAATAAGCAGGCCGGACGGGATGAGACATCCGTCGATGAGATGGTCGATGAGATGAAATGAGCCCGGCACGGCCGGGCAGGGCAGGGGCATGTAATGTATAGCCGGATGGGGAGAAGAGAAATGTGCACCGGGACCGGAATGCAATTGCTTCGGCGTTTGCTGTTTGCTCGCGGTCGGAACCGAAAAGGAGTGAAGGATGGATTTTGGCGATTGCCGCTCGATGAACGTGGTATGGATCCCCCATTGCGCTCTCAATCAAAACGCCCGCATAGGCCGCGCTGCCGAGGTCCCGGCGACGGTCACCGGCCTGATCGACGGTCTGGTGGAACGGGAGATCGGCATCGTGCAGCTCCCGTGCCCCGAACTAATGCTGCTGGGTCTTGACCGGCAGCATCTTCACATACGAAGCGGCCTGGACTCTCTACCGGCACGCCGCGAACTAAGGCAGATGGCACGCAGCATCGCCCACCAGGTCGAACAGTACCGCTCGTGCGGGGTGCGCGTCCTGGGCGTGTTGGGCAAGAACGGTTCGCCGGCGTGCGGCGTCGAGATGACGTGGAAGCAGGAATACGGGCCCGGAACCGGATCATTCATCGAGGAGATCCGGGACGAGTTCGAACTGTGCGGGATCGATCTTCCCATCGCCGGGATGGTCGACAGCGAACCGGAGGCGGCACTCGCCGTGGTCGACGGATGGCTCCAATCGGAGGCGGGATGATCCGCCGGGGAACATCACTCGACAGGGGGCACAGGGCCGGCCGGCCCGGGAGCGGCGATGCCCCGGCGCAGCAGTAGCGAGCCCTCGAGCCGATACAGCCGAGTGAGCGCCCGGAGGAAGTTGACGACCGCCTCGATCTCGGCAACCTGACTGGCGACCAGGTCGCGTTGAGCGGCCGCCACCAGGATCGAGGTGGACCGGCCGACCCGGAATTTCTCCACCTCGGCCCGGACCTTCTCTTCCTGGGCCTCGCGGGTCGCCTCGGTGGCGGTGATCTGCTCCCTGGTTCGGTTTGCCTCGATGATCGCCGTCCGGATGTCCAACTGGACGAGCTGTTCCAGGTTATCAACCGCATCGGCCGACTGCTCCCGGGTGAGCCGCGCTCGTTCGTGGTCGGACCGGGCGCGCCGGTTCCCGAACGGGAACTCCAGGGCGAGTCCGGCTGTCGCGTCGTAGTACTCGCGAGAAATCCGCCCGGCGGCGGCCCCGAACGATTCGGCGTAGCCGGTCATGCCCAGGGCCACGAACAGGTCGAGCTTGGGCAGCAGGCCGTTCTTTGTCCTGACCAGTTCGAGGTCGCCTCGGCGGACGCGGAGCCGCGCCTCATTCAAGTCCGGCCGCATCTGCATTGCCAGGTCGACGTGGTCTTCGACCTCGTCGAGCTCGGTCGGAACCACCTCCGGCCTCGCCTCCAGTATCACCTCCCGATCCCAAAGCGTCGCACCCTGCGGGTTGGTGAGCCGGAGGAGTTCGAGGCGGACGGTCTCTGCCCGGCTGCGTGCATTGATCAGGTCTTCCCGGCGCAGTGCGACCTCGGCCCGGGCGGCGGCCAGTTCGGTCTCGGCCACCTGGCCGACCCGGACGCGCTCTTCGGCAATCTCGAGCTGGTCCCGGGCCAGCTCGAGTGACTTCTCGAAGATCTCGATCTTGCGCTCGGCCAGGTAGTAGTCCCAGCAGGTCAGCTCGATCTCGGCGGCGAGCGCCTCGGCGAACCCCCGGAGCTCGTACTCGGACTTCAGCGTGTCCAGCTGCGCCTGTCGAAGCGCAGCGAGGTTGACTCCGGTGCCTCGACCCCGGAGAAGCGCCTGGGTGACAGTCAGGCCGACCCCCACCGTGTTCTGGGAAACGTCGCCCCGAAGCTGCCGGGCGTCCACTCCCAACTCGACGTCGGTCCCCGTGGGAAAATACTGGCCGATCCCGGCATCTCCGCGTAAGGTCGTAGTCCGGGTGTCGATTCCTCCCGGCGTCTGACCGCGCTCTTCCGATATTGACGTCGCCGCCCTGAATACGGGGTCGAAGGCGGCCCGCTCCCACTCCTCCCGAGTTTGCAGAATTGCCGGCGTCGCCCGCTGGACGCGGAGGGCCCGGTTGTTCTGCAGGCCGACGAGAACGGCGTCGATGACGGTGAGTTGGACCGGCCCGGTCTCTGCGATCTCCGGCTTCGTCGGCGGTTCCTCGGGCATCAGAGCTTCGCCCTTCGCGGGGACGGCACGGGGAGCGAACTCCAGGGCGGGGTCGTCCATAGCCCGGTTCGACATACCGGCGCATCCGGCGACAAAAAGAGCCACCACCAGCCCGCCGGCGAGCCGGCCGCGTGTCAGCATTTCCAGCAGCAAGTGTTTCTCCAGCATTCCGGGCCTCGTAATATCTGGGGTCGATTTCGGATGGGATTACACATCGCCTGCCGCACCGACGAATGCGCCGTCCTCCTCGGTGTTGTTGTTGAGCTTTCGGAACCCGTGCTCGAACAGCGAATAGACAACGGGCACGAAGACGAGGGTGATGACGGTCGAGCTGATCAGGCCGCCGATCACCGCCCTGGCCATTGGCGCCTGCGCCTCGCCGCCCTCGCCGAGCCCGAGTGCCAGCGGGGTCAGGCCGAGGATGGTGGTCATCGCGGTCATCAGAATGGGGCGGAGCCGGCGTCGGCCCGCCTCTTCGATCGCGGCCCGAACCGGCATGCGGTCGCGCCGTCGGAGCAGGTTGGTTTGATCCACCAGGAGGATCGCGTTGTTGACCACAATCCCGCCCAGCATGATGCATCCGATGAACGCTTGAATATTGAAAGTGGTCCGGGTCAGGAACAGCAAGAGAACGACGCCGATCACCGCGAGCGGGACGGAGAACATCACCACGAACGGGTCGCGAAGGGACTCGTACTGGCAGGCCATCACCATGTACACGAGGAACAGGGCGAGCAGCAGCCCGGTCAGAAGTTCGGCGAACGCCTCCTGCTGCTCCTCGTATTCGCCGCCGAAGACGATGCTGAACCCGCGGGGGACGGGGATGTCTCGGAGTTCTTCGCGCATGTCGGCCACGATCGAGCCCATGTCCCGGTCGGCGATGTTGGCGGAGATGGTGACTACCCGTTCCTGGTCTTTGCGTTCGATGTGGGTGGGGCCGAGCCGTGGCTGAAGCTGGGCGACGTTGCGGAGGACGACCGGGTCGCCCGACGAGTTCGCCAGTGTCAGGTCGAGGATGTCCTCGAGTTCCATATATTCGGCATCGGCGACCTGGACGCGGATGCTGTATTCGTCGCCGCCCTCCCGGAAATTGCCCGCTAACGAGCCGGACAGAACGGTCTGGAGCATCCCGGCGATCTGGGTCACGGAGAGCCCCATGTCGGCAGCACGGCGGCGGTCGATGACGATCAGTTCCTCGGGGGTGCCGATGTCCCGGCTGGTACTGGCGTCGGTCACACCGGGCACATTCTCCACCGCGGTCTGCACCCGTTCGGCCAGTTCGTCTGCGGTCTCCAGATCGTGGCCTCTGA
>PUPC01000201.1 GCA_003553185.1 Planctomycetota bacterium
CTCCGCGGCGACACCCTGGCCCAAAAGGTCCACTGTGACCACGATCCGGTGGACGCCCTTGCGCCGCGACACATAGCCCTCAACTCCCTGGAGCGGGCCGGCTCGCACACGGACCCGCTGTCCGCGTTTGAGGGCCGGCCACGGATCCACATCAACCGATGCTTCGACCATCCTCCGGATGGATTCGACCTGTTGATCGGGGATAGAGACGGGGCCGGCCCCGTTCGAAACCACGTGGACCACCCCACGTGCGTGCCGTGCGGCGGCCAAGTCCGTTTCGTCCAGTATGTACACGAATAGATACCCGGGGAACAGCGGTTTTCGTACCAGCTTCTTCCGGTCTTTCCACTGGCTCAGCACGTCATAGAGGGGCAGCAGGTGCTCGACTCCTTTTTCGGCGAGTTGTTCGGCGACGCGCTTCTCGTGCCGTGATCGCGTGTAGAGGGCATGCCATTGGCCCGAAGTATCTTCGTGGGGAGATCGGATGCCCGATCCATTCGGTCCGGTTTCTGAGCCCATCCTTCGTTCTTGTCCTTGTCCCGGCATGCCACGGGCCTCTCACTTACACCCGAAAATATGACGTAAGCTATTCTATGCTATTCGGTTATGTGCATACTAGCCAGGTCGATATCTTTTTCGGACACCGCTCCGGCGTATTGTACACGTGCCGGTCGTTCGACTGACACGTCCAGCCCGAAAATATCTGAGAACGGTTGCCGCAGCCGCAATCCGCTTCACCCTGCCATTCCTGCTCCCGGATCAGGGCGAATCGAATCGGTCACCGCACGGTATCATCCTACGCGCCGGCATGCTCATCGTCAACCGGTAGTTCGTCAACATTACATAGGGCGTACGCAGCTCCCGCTCGCAGCGTATCGGATTGATTCATCTCCGGGGAAGTATGCTGTAAACAATGGCTTCGGAATTGGTGCGCCGGCGGGACAGGCAACGTCTGGATTCGAATGCCGTGGGTCGATGGCACGGCGCCCCGCCCGAGGGCGGGGCAATGGCGGAGAGGCAGGGATTCGAACCCTGGGAAGGCTTGCACCTTCACCGGTTTTCGAAACCGGCCCGTTCGACCGCTCCGGCACCTCTCCGACGGTCGTGCTACAGGTACTATATTGGTCCGCTCTGGCTTCGTCAAGTTTGACGGGATGCCGATTCAGGAGACTTCGCCGATGCTCATCAGGAACTCGGCGTTGGTCTGGCTCCTTCGCAGCCGCTGGCGCAACAGGTCGATGGCCTCGAAGGCGTTCATCTCGGCCAGCACTTTTCGCAGTGCCCAGATGCGCTGAAGTTCGTCGGGATGGAGCAGCAGCTCCTCTTTGCGTGTGCCCGAGCGGTTGACGTCGATGGCGGGGTAGATGCGCCGGTCGGCGAGCCGACGGTCGAGAACGAGCTCCATGTTACCGGTGCCCTTGAACTCTTCGAAGATGACCTCGTCCATCCGGGAGCCGGTCTCGACCAGCGCGGTGGCGAGGATGGTGAGACTGCCGCCTTCTTCGATGTTCCGGGCGGCCCCGAAGAAACGCTTCGGCTTCTGGAGTGCGGTGGCATCGACTCCACCGGACAGGATTTTGCCGGAGTGGGGGACCTCGGTGTTGTATGCCCGGCCGAGGCGGGTGATGCTGTCGAGGAGGATGACCACGTCGGTCTGCAGCTCGACGAGGCGCCTGGCTTTTTCAATGACCATCTCGGCGACCTGGACGTGACGGCTGGCGGGCTCGTCGAAGGTGGAACTGATGACCTCGGCATCGACGCCCCGGTCCATCTCAGTGACTTCCTCGGGCCGCTCGTCGATGAGCAGGACCATGGCGTGCACTTCAGGGTTGTTGGCGGTGATGCTGTTGGCAATCATTTTGAGCAGGACGGTTTTGCCTGCCTTGGGGGGGGAGACGATGAGGCCGCGCTGCCCTTTGCCGATGGGAGCAATGAGGTCAATGATCCGGGTCTCGAGCTGCTCGGGGTCCTGTTCGAGCAGGAATCGTTCGTCGGGATGCAGGGGGGTGAGGTCGTCGAAGACGATGAGGTCCGCGAGCAGGTCGGGGTCCTCCTGGTTGACCGCGTCGACGCGGAGCAGCGCGAAGTATCGCTCGCTGTCCTTGGGCGGGCGAATCTGGCCGGCGATGAGCTGGCCGGTCCGCAGGCCGAACCGCCGAATCTGCGACGGCGAGACGTAGATGTCGTCGGGCGAAGGCAGGTAGTTGTAGTCGGGCGAACGCAGGAACCCGTATCCCTCGGGCATCACCTCGAGGACGCCCTCGCCGAACATCAGGCCGCTTTTCTCCGCCTGGTGCTCGAGGATATGGAAGATCAGGTCCTGTTTCTTCAGCCCGGTATACCCTTCCACCTTGGAGCTTTTGGCCAGGTCGTGCAGTTCGGCGATCGTCATCTTCTTGAGCTCGGCGATGTCGATGCTCTCGCGTTTGGCCTTTTCGTACTCTTTGGGCGACAGCGTTTTGGCGCCCGAGTTGGACTTCTTGCTGTTTCTGCCCGAGTTGTTCTTCTTCTTTTTCGAGGACTGCTTCGACTTTGAGTTGCCCATCCTATTCTCCAGTGTCTGTGAGTGCTTGGGCGACGTTTCGGACAATGCGGCAGGTGGTCCGCAGGTCGCCCTGGTTGCAGATTGTTACATCGGCGCGTTTACGTTTCTCCTCGATGGAGGTCTGGTGCGCCTCACGTCTCTCTATCTCGTCGGGGGGCCAGTGACGTTCCCGAGCCAGACGACAAGACCGTGTGGCCCGGTCACAATCGATAAACGCCACTGTATCGCAGAGGCGATCGAGCCCGGTTTCCAGCAGCAGCGGGGCGTCGATCACGCACAGCGGCGGCCCTCCGTCAGTGCGGCAGGCGGTGATCGAGCGTTCGACTCGCTCGGTCACGCGCGGGTGGAGGATTGCGTTCAGTTTTTTCAGGTCGTCCGGTCGGTCGAACACGATGTTCGCCAACCGGGCGCGGTCGAGTTGGCCGTCTTCGGCATAGACATCTCGGCCCCATTCCGCCTCGATGGCTTCCCGGACTTCGGGAGTGCGGTGCAGTTCGGCACAGATGGCGTCTGCGTCGATGACCTCGGCGCCCCATTCCTCGAAGAGCCGGGCGACCGTCGATTTGCCGCTCCCGACGCCGCCGACCAGGCCGAGGACGGTGCACTTTTTCTTCTGGCCGGTGCTGGTGGGCCGGCGATGTCTCTGTTCAGTCACGGTCATGCTCACTTTGCATCGAGCCAGTTCCGGCCCACTCCGATGTTGACTTTGACCGGCACGTCGAGCTTGCCGGCTCCGACCATTTCGTTGCGTATCATTTCCCGTTCGGCATCCAGCCCGTCGAGCTGGACCTCAAAGACGAGTTCGTCGTGTATCTGCAGGAGCATCTTCAACGGGCGGTTTTCGGATTCAATCCGGCGGTGTATGCGGTTCATCGCGATCTTGGCCATGTCGGCCGCTGTGCCCTGGATGACCGCGTTCACTGCCATTCGTTCGGCGTAACTCCTCTCGTTGGCGTTTTCGGAGCTGATATTCTTGAGGTATCGGCGACGTCCGAACATCGTGGTGACGAACCCCTGCTCGCGGGCGAGCTCGATTGTGCTCTCGATGAACTCCCGGACCCGGCTGTACCGCTTGAAGTAGGCATCAATGAAATCGGATGCGGTGTCCACGGATACGCCGATGCCTTTCGACAGCCCGTAGGGGGTCAGTCCATAGATGATCCCGAAGTTGACGGCCTTTGCCCGGCGGCGCATGTCCCGGTCGACATCGTCCACGCCAACGCCGTTGATTTCGGCGGCGACGAACGAGTGGATGTCGAGGTCCGATCGGAAGGCGTCGCACAGGGCAGGATCGCCGGACAAGTGTGCCATGATCCGCAGCTCGATCTGCGAGTAGTCGGCGGCGAGCAAGCGACGGTCGTCACTCGAGGCGACGAATGCTCGCCGGACGTTCCGCCCTTCTTCGGATCGCACGGGGATGTTCTGCAGGTTCGGTTCGCTGCTGGACAGCCGTCCGGTCGCAGTCATCGTCTGGTTGAACGAGGTATGGATTCGCCCCGTCGTCTTGTTGACCATCCGGGGCAGGACATCGGTATAGGTGTTCTTGAGCTTCTGGAGTTGGCGGTAGCGGCTGACCATGGCGGCGATCGGATAATCGATGGCGAGTTCTTCGAGCACGCCCGCCGCAGTCGAATAACCGGTCTTGGTCTTCCGCTTGGGTGGGAGGCCCAGCTTATCGAAGAGGACGACGGAGAGCTGCTGGGGCGAGTTAATGTTGAACGTCTCGCCCGACTCGTCATAGATCTGGCCGGCGATGAACTCCAGTTCGGCTGCCAGCTCCTCTGAGATGTCGGCAAGAGCGTTGGCGTCGAACGCGATGCCTGTGTACTCCATCTCGGCCAGGACCTCGACCAGTGGGAATTCGAGTTCGCGGGCGAGCTGGGCAAGCCCGCTCTCCTCAAGTTGCGGGGCTAGCACGTGGTACAGCCGGACCACGGCATCGGCGTCTTCGCAAGCATATTCGCCCGCCTTGCTCACCTCGACGCGGTCCATCGTGATCTGGTTCTTTCCGGTCCCGATCAGTTCGGCGATGGGAGTCTTGCGATAACCGAGATAGCCGAGTGTCAGGTCATCCAGGTTATACCGCCGTCGATCAGGATCGAGCAGATAGGCCGCGACCATTGTGTCGAAGGTAATGCCCCGCATACGGATGCCATTATTGCGGAGCACGACGGCGTCGTACTTGAGATTCTGCCCGATCTTGTTCGGATGCTCATTTTCCAGGAGAGGCCGGAGCTCGTCGAGGACGTCTTCCGCGGGCAAAGTCGTGCTTCCGAGCGGCCCGGCAACCGGGACATACCACGCCTCGCGCTCCGTCCACGCGAAAGACAGCCCGACGATGCGGGCTTTCATCGGCCGACGGCTGGTTGTCTCGAGGTCGAACGAGAACCAGTCTTGTTCGGCGAGCTGCCCGACCAGCTTATCGAGCTGCTCTGCCGTTTGGACGACGTGGTATTCGACCTCGCCACGGTCGGTCGTGACGGGCGGCGGGTCGGCGAGTTCATCTGCGTCGCCCAGTTCGGCGATGAACTTCTTGAATCCCAGGTCGCGGAAGACCCCGATCAGCTTCGCGTTATCCGGCTCGCGTCGCCGGCAGTCTTCGACGGACAGGTCCAGTGGAACGTCGACATCGAGTTGGACGAGCCGGCGGCTGGTACGGGCGTCATCGGCTCCCTCGATAAGCCGCTTGCTGAGGACATCTCCGCTGACTTCGTCGGCGTGATCGAGCACGTCGTCCAAGGTCCCGTATTCACGGATTAGCTTGAGGGCGGTCTTGGGACCGACGCCGCGGATGCCGGGCACGTTGTCGCTGGTATCGCCGGACAGTGCCATCATGTCGGGCACCTGCTCGGGCCGGATGCCCTTATCCTTCTCAAGGTCGTCGGCGGAATAGGCCTTGCCCGAGTGGGTGTCGTAGATGCGGATATGTTCGTCCAGAAGCTGCAGGGCGTCCTTGTCTCCGGTTGCGATGTAAACGTCGATGCCTTCGTTGGATGCCTGCTTCGCCAGCGTACCGATCACATCGTCGGCCTCGTAGCCGGGTACGGCGAGGACGGCCACGTTGGCCGCTTCGAGGATGTCGCGGATGATGGGCATCTGTGGGCGGAGTTCATCCGGCATCGGCTGGCGTTGTGCTTTGTAATCCTCGTACTCTTCGTGTCGGAATGTCAGGTCGGCGGTGTCGAAGGCCACGGCGAGGTAGTCGGGCTTATCTTTCTTGAGCAGGTTGAGAATAAGCCGGGTGAACCCGAAGGCGGCATTGGTCGGTCGGCCGTCGGGCGCAGAGAGGTGGCGGATCGCATAGAACGACCGGTAGCAATGAGCGTGCCCGTCCACCAGTATGAACTTTTTGCTCATCGCCGGCTCGCTGGAGTCTGTTTTTCAGGGTTCATCCGAGGTTGCCTGCAGAAGTCGGATCGCCATGTGGACCAGGCGCGAACTGCCGGAGGGGCAAAAGCCCGCGTCGGGAAGCGCCCGGCTTGTGGTCAACGAAGCTTTAAACGGGAATTCATGTCAAATCAGGTGCAACGGACGGCGTTTGGGTAATCTTGAAACTCCGTTGCGGTTTCGTACAGGGAATAACAGCAGTTATCCCGCCGACGGACTGGTCCGGAAATGTTGGCGGCTATGTTTGCTCCCGCCCACTACGTATAATCATAGACGCTTTCCGAGCCGTGTCAAGCCCAAAATACAAGAAATTTGGGGTGCGCAGGTACATGGTTCCCACTTTGCGCGTCGAGTGGCGTATCGACGTGAGCGGACAGAATCAAAAAAATCGCCAGGGCACGGGCCAGTTTCGCCACGGATTTCCGTTGACGTTTCGTATCTGCATGGGTACAATTCGATTTGAAAACGGAGGGGCAGATGTTCACAGGAATCATCAGGACGCTCGGGCGAGTCACGCAAGTCGCCAGGACGGCGGAAGGTGCTCGGCTCGGGGTCGAGCTGGCGACGCTGGGCGACGAGGCCGCCTATCGCGAGAGCATCTGCGTGAACGGCGCCTGCCTCACCGTGGCCGAGAGAGCGGGGGCCGAATGCCTGTTCGACGTGGTCGACGAGACTCTCTCGCGAACTACCCTCGGGGCATTGCAAGTGGGCGACCGGGTCAACATCGAGCCGGCTCTTCGCGTTGGCGACCCGCTGGGCGGACACTTTGTCCTGGGGCACGTTGATGGGATCGGGACCATCGAAAACATGCGGCAATCGGGCGGGAGCTCGGAACTCATTGTTCGTGTTCCCCCGACGATACTGGAAGAGGTCGTGCCCAAGGGCTCGGTCGCCGTCGACGGCATCAGTTTGACCGTGGCCGCAACGGCCGACCAGTCGTTCGCCTGCGCTATTGTGCCTACCACGCTCGACGAGACGACTCTGGGCTCCAGGCGGCCGGGCGACAAGGTCAACGTAGAGACGGATATCCTGGGCAAGCACGTGCTCCGGGCGCTGCGGGGTTCGGCGGAAGCCGGCTCGATCACACTCGATAAGCTGCGCCGGGCTGGCTTCGCATGAGACAAAGAACGAGCAAAGGAGAATTGGATCATGGACGAACTGCACGACCTGCCGATGGTGGAAGGTGAGTCCGCACCGCCGCAATCCAGCCCGAGGAACCGCCTGCCGTGGGTGGCCGCTGTCGTAATTTTCCTCTGCTTCAGCATTCTGTACATCGGGCTTCGAACGGGCCAGTATAACGGCGATATGGTGTGGCAAGCTCGTAGAGCCGAAGGCCTCCACGAGGTCGATTTCAAGGCCGACCACCTGTTGTATGTGCCTATGGTGCGCGGCATCTACCTGGCGTGGCAGGCGGTGGGTCTTCCGGGCCGAGCGCTCATCGCCCTGCAGACGGTCAATGCCCTTTTCGGCGGGGTGATGATCGCCGTTATGTTCCTGATCATGTGGCATCTGACGAAGCGCCCGGGGGTGTCGATCTTCACCGCCGCCTTGTTCGGTCTGACACCGTATATTTGGCGTCACGCGACTGACGTGGAGACGTACGCCACGAACAAGATGTTTCAGACTACCGCCATCTATTTCATGTTCCTGCTCGCGATGCGGGGCGAGCGGTCCAGGCCGTACCTCCTTGCTGTAGTCGTCGGCGTCTTTCACGCTCTGGCGGCCCATATTCAGTACCTGCACGTGATGCTGGTGCCGGGCGCACTGGCTGCCTGCATGCTCTCGGTGGAGAGTGGCTGGCGCAAGCGATTCGGTGTCGCCGGGGTTTACCTCGGCGTCGTCGGTGTACTGGTCTGGGTCCCGTACCTGTACATCGCTTTCTTCGTCGTCGAGGTGTCCGATCTCTCCGGCTTATGGGCCTGGCTGGTGGGCCCCGCCTATGGATGGCCGGCGGGCGCTCGAATGGGGGTTCTCGAGACGCCGATGAAGCTGGGCGCCGGGTTCCTCAACTGGGCGA
>PUPC01000155.1 GCA_003553185.1 Planctomycetota bacterium
CGGTGATCCGCTCCTGCGAATCGGCACTGGTCAACACCGACAGCTTGAGCCGCTTCACGTCCTCCGAGGTGAACAGGTCCTCGAGCTCGGCGGCCCGGGCGGGCGTCGAGACCGACTGGGGGGTCAGGGCGGGCAGCTCGCTCTCATCGAGCAGGGGGGCCTCGTCGTGCGAACTCTGCCGGAGCCCGACCGTGCGCCAGGTCCGCTTGGGCGTTACGACCAGCCGGCGGGCACGCCCGGCGATGCCGAGCGATTCGCGGATGGCCTGCAAGCGCTCGGTAGTGAGCGAGCCAGCTTCGGAATGGACCCGCGGCTCGGCCAGCAGCCGCGCGATCCCCTCGTCGAATGCGGACGCCCGGAGCACCTCCTCGGTCACGTCCACCTTCGCCTCGTTCAGCCGCTCGACGTGGCGAGCGACCGATTCCGGTACGCCGTACCGTTCAACCAGAGTCGCTGCACTCAGCCGGATACCCTTCGACACGCCATCCCTCCACGATGCCAGTGGTCGGAAAACTCAAGCGGAGCCCGGTCCGTTGTGACCAGAGCGACCGCCCGTCGCCGGTTCATCATATCACCCGCCACCGGGGTGCTCAACCGTGTCGCCCGGCGGCCGGCCCGGGCGTGGTCAACGGCGGGACGAATTTCTGCGGGGCAGCAGGAGGATCAGCAGGAGCATTCCCGCCAGGAACCCGCCGACGTGGGCCCAGAACGCGACGCCGACAAACGCATCGGGCTGGCCCAGTGCGGCCATCCCGTACTGAAGCTGGATCAGGAACCAGAAGCCGAGAACGATCACGGCCGGGATTCGAACGAAGGTGATGATGAAGAAGATGGGCACCAGTGTGAGGATGCTCGCCTTCGGATAGAGCAGCAGGTATGCCCCCATCACCCCGGCGACCGCCCCGGACGCCCCGACCGTCGGGATGGGCGAATGCCGGAACATGGCGAACTGAAGCCCGCCCGCAGCCAGGCCGGAGAGGACGTAGAACGCGAGGAACGGGAGGTGGCCCAGGCGGTCCTCGACGTTGTCGCCGAACAGCCACAGCCACCACATATTGCCGATGATGTGCAGCCAGCCGCCGTGGATGAACATCGACGTGAAAAAGGTGGCCAGGGCGGGGGCCGGCCCCTCGGGCAGGCCCATCTGTCCGGCCCACTCGGAGTCGGTCAGCCGCCGGGGGACCATGCCCCACGCGCGGAAGAACCCCTCGACCTCGCCGGGCGGGAGCGACATCTCGTAGAAGAAGACCGCGACGTTGGCCGCGATGAGCAGGAGCACGACGATGGGCGTCCGGCGACTGGGGATGTTGTCGCGAATCGGGATCATCGGTCAGTACCGCCGCTCTCTCATCTCGTTTTGGACGGTGCGCCGACGGCACCAAGGCGGTCCAGCCGCCGGATGACTTCCGACAGGGAGAGCCGGGCGCTTCGCGACGGGGCGCAGGACCGCAGGACGATGTCCTCCAGCGCGGGCGGGCACTCGGGGTTGTACTCGCGGACCGACGTCTCGAAGTTCTGGATCTGGGTGTCGAGGGCCACCCCGCCCCCGGTCAGATTCGGGCGGATCGTCCGGCCGGTCAACACCTTGAACAGGGTCGCGCCCAGCCCGAACACGTCGGCCCGCTCATCGACCCCCGCGCCCACGAGCTGTTCGGGGGACATGTACCCGGGGCTGCCGACCACCCGTCGGGTGTGCCCCTGGCTGTGGCAGGCAAGGCCGAGGTCGAGCAGTTGGACGTGGCCCGCCTCGGTCACGATGATGTGGTGCGGCTTCATGTCGGCGTGGATGACGTCGTTCTGATGCATAAACCGGAGGATGTCGGCCGCCTGGCGGTAGATGGTGATGAGCTGCTGGATGGAGTAGCCGCCGCCGTTACGCAAACTGTTCCCCTCGACGAAATCCATCACCAGGTGCATCCCCTTCGCCCGGAGTGTGATGCCTCGGTTCACGTGCAGCTTATGCATCCGGGGGATGCCCACGTGGCCGCCGGCAAGGTTGGTCAGCCGGTGCCCGATCTTCCACTCGTTTTTTACCTGCTGGAGGTAGAGGCGGAGGAGCTTGTCCGGGTTGCCGTCGTACTCCGGGGCGGGGCCGGCCTCCCCGATGTGGCGCACGATCTCGGGGGTCACGCTCTTGATCGCCACCGTCTCGCCGGTCTTGTCATTGCGGGCGCGGAACACGATGCTCCCGGCCCCGTTGCCCGCCTGGCCGAGCACGGTGATCCCTCTCAGTTCTGGCTGCAGATCTGCGACGTTTATTCCAGTGCCTCCAGAGCCGCCGCGGCCTTGGGGCCGTAGTCGGTGGCCGCGTAGTCCTCGTTCTCTGTCACTTGCCGATAATACCTCGCCGCTCGCTCCGAATCATCGATATTCTCGGCGCATTGCCCGGCCATGTAAAGGGCGGCGGCAGACCACTCGTCGTATCCGAAGTGGATGTCGACGAGTTGGAACTGCCGGATGGCCTCGCGGTACTCCTCCTGGCTCATCCTGCACAGGCCGATCCGGTACTGGGCCTTCGCCGCGGTGACCGTCCGGGTTCCGCTGTCGAGGACCGCCTGGAACGCCTCGATGGCGTCTCGATAGGCGCCCAGCTCCTGCGAGCAGACACCCTCTCCGTAGCGCATCTCGTTGATCAGGTCGCTGCCGGGGAACGCCTCGCGGACGGCCCGGTAGGCGGCGAGCCCCTCGGCCCACTCCCTCTCGGCCCGCCGGGACTCGGCGATGTGAAACATCGCCAGTTCGACGAACTGATCTTCGGGCTCGGCCTCGATCGCCTGCTCGAACAGCGGAATCGCCTCGGCCGCCCTGCCCTGCTGCTGTACTGCCCGGGCGTGACGGTAGCGGGCCTCGCCGGCATAGACACTGCCGGGCCGCCGTTCATACAGCGCCTGGAATGCCTCTGCCGCCTCCGCGTGTTGATCGAGCCGCGAGTGGGCCAGCCCCTGCATATAATGAATCCTGTCCAGCAGGTCGTCGGGCTCGAGCCCCGCGGCCTCGCGGTACCGGCGGGCGGCCTCCTCGAACGATTCCCGCTCGAAGAGCAGGTTGCCCAGCTCGAACAGGACCGGCGCCTTCAACTCGGACTCCGGGTGGTCGGCGAGCAGTTGCTCGTAGGTGGCGACCGCCCGGTCGGTCTCCTCCTGCTCGCGATGGCACCAGGCGAGGTTGTACAGGGCGCCGTCGGCGAATTCCGAGCGCGGATTGTCGCGGGCGAACCGCTCGAACCGCTCGGCTGCCTCGGCGTACTTGCCCGCTCCGTACAGGGCGGTCCCGATGCGATACGCCGCTTGCTCCGCCAAGTCGTGGTCGTCGTGATTTTCGAGGAAGGTCTGGTATGCGGCCTGTGCTTCGTCGTACGATTCGGCGTCCTCGAGCGACCGGGCGATCCAGAACCGTGCCTCTGCGGCGTGGGGGCTCTCCGGGTGCTGCTCGGCGAACGTCCGGAAGGCGTCGGCGGCGTCGGCCGGGTTGCCGGTCCGCCGGTCGCACCAGGCCAGCCCGTATCGTGAGATGGCCGTCCACTCGTCGCCCGCGTCCGGATGCTCCTCGAGCTGTCGCCGGTACAGTCGGCGGGCCTCCTCGTATTCCTCCAGTTGGAACTCCGTCTCGCCGGCATAGACCAGTGCCTGCGGTGCCGGTTCGCTCTCGGGGTACCGCTCGAGGAACCGGGCAAACTGGGTCCTGGCCGCCTCGTACTCGCCCGCGTTGTATGCCAGAAGGGCCCGGCGATAGGCCGCACGGGCGGCGAACGGGGAGTCGGCGAACTGCTCCTCGCACGCTTCGAGCCGCTCGACCGCGGCCTCGGTGTCCCCCGCTCGTGCGGCCGACAGCCCGGCCCAGTACAACGCCTCGGCGGCGTACTGGCTTTCGGGGAAGTCGCGGTTCAACCGGAGGAACTGCCCGCCGGCCTGCTCGTGCTCGTCAAGCTGGCGATACGCCCAGGCGAGCTTGTACAGGGCGTCGGCGGCGTGCTCGCCCTCCGGCTCGAGTTCCAGCGCGGCCAGGCAGGCGTCACGGGCCCCCTCGTAGTCCTCGCGGCGATAGAGATACTCGCCCTGGAGCCGCCGCACCGCGGCGAGCAGCCCGCTCTCGGGATAGGCCTCGGCGAACGACTCGCACGCGGCGACCGCCCGGTCCAGGTCGTCCTGTTCGGCATAGCAGTAGATCAGTGCGTAGTGTGCCTCCTCGGCCAGGTTGTGTTCGGCGAACCGTTCGGTGACCGCTTGGTAGGCCTCGATCGCCGCTCCGAACTCCTCGGCGGCGTACAGAGCGTCGCCCAGGCCGAACAGGGCCGACGGCTGCTGGTTGTCGGGCAGGCCGGCGTCGATAGCCCGGCGGAACTGCTCCGCCGACTCGTCGTGGCGCTCCAGGGCCAGCAGAGCTTGGGCGTGGGCGACGGTCATCTGGGGCGCAAGATCGTCCTCGGTGAACTGGCGGGCGAACCTTTCGGCGACATCGAGGGCCTCTCCGGGGGTGTCGGCGGCCAGCCACGCTCTCGCCGAGTTCAACAGGGCCGCGGGGGCTTCGGACGACTCGGGGAACCGCTCGGCCACCTGGGCGAATCCACGGGCCGCCTGGTCGCGCCGCCCAAGTTCGAACAGGCAGCTCGCGGCGCCCATCCCGGCCGCCGCGCCCAGCTCGTCCTGGTGGTCCGCGATGACCTTCTGGTACGCCTCCAGCGCCTCGGCGTGCCGGTCCAGCCGCAAGTAAGATTCGGCGGTCTGGAGCTGCGCCCGGCCGGCGTTCGGCGATTCGGGATGCTCGCCGGCCAGGGTCCCGAACGCCTCGGCCGCCTTCGCGTAGTCGCCCGCTGCGAAGTGTGCCCAGCCGAGTTGATACCAGGCGTCGGGCACGTATTCGTCGTTATCGGGATAGTCTTCGATCAGCTTCTGGGCCGCCTCGGCGGCCGCGTCGTACCGCTCGAGGGCGTACAGTGCTTCTCCCCGGTGGTAGAGTGCGGCCGGCGCCAGCAGGTGTCGTGGGGCTTGCTCGACCAGGCGGCCGAACACGTCGGCGGCCTGCTCGTGCTGCTCGAGCTCCCACCGGGCGCGGCCGAGCAGGTACAGGCCGTCCACCTGCAGCCGCTCCTCCGGCTCGGTGCGGCCGAGTGCGTCGAGTGCGGTCGCCGCCTCGGCGTATTGTTCGAGCCGGTGATAGCTCTGGCCGAGTTGGAACCAGGCCCGGGGCACGTCGGGATGGTTGGGGAACCGTGCGATGAATGCGGCGTACTCGTCGGCGGCGAACTCATACTCGCCGCGGGTGAAGAAGCCATCGCCGCTGCCGACCATCCGGCGGGCGCGTTCGGCCTCCGGCTCGCCTTCGAGCTCGGCGACGGGGCCGATCCGCTCGATCAGCTCGGCCAGCGCCGCGGCGGGGATGGCCAGGTTCAGTTCCGCCCCGCCTTCCGCGGTGGGCAGGGCGACGCCCACCACCGCTCCGTCCTCGTTCAGCACCGGTCCGCCGCTGCCCGCGTCCGAGAGCTCCGCGGTCACCTCCAGGAGCGTCCGCCCTGCGAGCGTCCGCGAGCGGGCGACCCGCCCGGCGGAGAACGTGCCCTCGCGTCCGTCGGCGCTGCCCACGACAACCACGGTGTCGCCGGCGTCAGGCGGTTCGGCGAGGGTTATCGGTTGTGCCTCCGCCTCGTTCAATTTGAGCAGGACCAAGTCGTTCTCGCGGTCGGCTGCCACCTGGCCGGCGACCTCGTATTCATCGTCCCGGCCTATGATGTGGGCGCGGCCGGCTGCCGCGCCGCGCACGGCGTGCAGGTTGGCGGCGATCACGTCGCTCTGAACGAAAAAACCGGTGGCTCGGTAGAGGGTCTCGCCCTCGGCATCCTGCATCACGAGCCCGACCGTCGAGGGGAACGCATTGCCTGCCAGGTCGGCGGGCTCGGCGCCCACGGCCGCGGCGGGTGCGAGCAGTGCCAGGACGCAGGGAATCCAAATCCAGTTGCGAGCAGGGTATCGGCTCATTGTTTGACCTCCTGGCCGGGAGACCTTACTTGTTCGTTGTATCGATCGGGATGAGGCAGAGCATCGTCACCGGTTCGGGGCTGGTGTTTCGGAAGTTGTGTTCTTCGCCGCCGGGCATCCAGATGGCGTCGCCCGGCCCGAACTCTGTCTCCCCCTCATTGCTTGTGACCACGCCCCTGCCGGAGAGGATAAACACTTCGTGCTCCCAGCGATGGCTATGCAGGGGGGTGTTTCCGCCCGGTGCGATCTCGAAATGCCGCATGGCGAAGTTCGTGGCTCCGGTTTTCTCGTCGATCAGCCATCTGATTTTGACGCCGTTGGCCGGTTCCGGGACTTCCGCCGCCTGCACGTCTGTTACCGACATTTTTTTCATATGTTTTCCTAGCCCCCGCCATTTGCGCCCGCCGCGTCGAGGGCGGCGGCGAGCCGTGTGATCTTGTCTTGAATTTGCCGGATTTCCCGCCCCATCGAAGTCAGGGTCGAGACCTTGACCGCCGAGCGATGCTCATCGAGCGACTGCTTCAGGCGGCCGGCCAGCTCGAGCGCTTCGGATGCGTCCCGACCGGCCGATGCCGAATCGGTCCCGAGCTGCTGGAGCGTACGCTGCAGGGCGTCGATCTGGTGTTCGACCTGCTCCTGCTGCTTTTCGGCGTTTGACCGGTGCTCCTCGGCCTTTTCATTCTGCTCGGCGAGATTGCGATCGAGCGTCGAGATTCGTTCGTCGAGCGTTGCGATCGCCCCGTGTCCTCTGGCCGCTGCCTCGGCCGCATCGGCCAGCGGGCCGACCTTCTCCTCGATCTCGGTCAGCCGCTTCTTGAGGGCGTCGAGCCGCTCGCCCAGTGTTTCGACGGCAGTATCCAGTGTCTCCAGGGATTCCGCCGCCCCTTCGGCACGGTCCTCGACCTGCCCCAGGGTTTCCGCCAGCTCGTTCAGTTGGCCGGTCGCCTCGGCCAGCTTCTCCTGATACACCATCAGTTCGGCTCGGGCCGACTCGGTTTTTTCGATCTGGCCCCGCACATCCTGCCTGACCGACCTCCGCAGGGACGAATTGGCGATGAGTTGGAGGCCGGTAAACGCGAGCAGCACAACCAGCACGGCAACCACGGTACGGAAATGATTCATTCTTCTTCCTGCCCGAATCGGGACAGTGTGTTTACTGGGGTGGTTTCATTATACAACGTCCCCGTCGGCGCAACAACCGCGCAAACGGAATGATATGGGCCGAATCGAGCCCCGGATAGACTTCGGGTGCCGCTGACGGTAGAATGATTCTTGGAGAATTGGTCTTCTTACCTGGCAGGAGAACGGGATGATGATTCGACGAATCGCAACGGTGGCAGCCGTCGCTCTCGGTTTGATTGTGGTGCCCGCTGGAATGGCAGGCGAGGCCCCTGCAGCCCCCGCCGGAGAGATGGTTCTTCCGGAGAACGTGTGGACCAAAGTGGCGGAGGTCCCGCCCGACCCGCTCGGCCGCGAACTCGAGCCGGGACGCGGCGCGTTCATGGCCTATGTGCCGCCAACCGGCAAGTTCCTCCGATACGGCGGCTACACCCCCACCGACTGCAACGCACTGTGGACGTTCGACCTGGCCGGTCGCCAGTGGGAGAACCCGCTGGAGATCGATTACAACTGGCCGCCGCCGACGGACCGACCCGGGGCGGGGCCGTGGTGGAGCCAGGCGTACGACACGAAACGCGATGTGGTGTGGTTCTTCGGCGGATGGGGACTCGTCGGCCGAACCCACCGGGAACTGATGCGGGACGTTTGGCGGTACGACCCCGAGGAAGGGACTTTCGAGGCGATGGAGGCCGGGAACACTCCCGGCGTCCCGCTGGACGGCCTGCCCATTGTCTACGACTCCGAGAACGACCTGCTCATCCTCGCGCCCCAGGCGAGGGGCGGACGGTTCGACCGGAACCTGCGCGGGCAGACCTATGTGTATGATCCGAACACGAACGCCTGGGAGCGGC
>PUPC01000050.1 GCA_003553185.1 Planctomycetota bacterium
CCCGAGGTGCCCAGCATCAGCACCGGCTCGCTGTCGCTCGACATCGCGATCGGGGTGGGCGGCATCCCCCGCGGCCGGATCACGGAGGTCTATGGCCCCGAGTCGTCGGGCAAGACCACCCTGTGCTACCACGTGATGGCCAACGCCCAGAAGATGGGCGGGTCGGCCGCGTTCATCGACACCGAACACGCCCTCGACCCCACCTACGCCCGGAACGTGGGGGTCGATACCGACTCGCTGCTCGTCTCTCAGCCGGACTCCGGCGAGCAGGCGCTGGACATGGCCGAGATGCTGATCCGGAGCAACGCGCTGGACGTGGTGGTGGTCGACTCGGTCGCCGCCCTGGTCCCTCGGGCCGAGATCGAGGGCGAGATGGGCGACACCCACGTCGGCCTCCAAGCCCGGCTGATGTCCCAGGCGATGCGGAAGCTCTCCGGGGCCATCAAGAAGAGCCAGACCTCGATGATCTTCACCAACCAGATACGGATGAAGATCGGGGTCATGTTCGGCAACCCCGAGACGACCCCCGGAGGCCGGGCGCTCAAGTTCTACGCCTCGCTCCGGCTCGATATGCGGCGGATCGGCAGCATCAAGGACGGCGACCAGTTCGTCGGGAACCGCACCCGGGTCACCGTAGTCAAGAACAAGGTCGCCCCGCCGTTCCGGCGAGTCGAGTTCGACATCCTGTTCGGCGAAGGCATCTCCCGAGACGGCGACGTGCTCGACCTGGCCGAGGAGTGCGACCTGGTCAGCCGAGCCGGCTCCTGGTATTCATACGGCGACCTCCGGCTCGGCCAGGGCCGCGAGCGGGCTCGCCAGTTCCTCAAGGACAACCCCGAGACCTGCGACGAGCTGGTCGCGAAAATACTGGTCGAAAAAGGGCTGGCGGAGCCGCCGGCCGAGGAAACCGAAGACGAGGAATAGATCGCGCCCGCCCATCGAACGAACCGGACACCACCCATAACCATGAAAACATCAGACGTCCGTGCCGCCTATCTCGAATTCTTCCAGGAGCGGGATCACAAGCTCGTTCCCAGCGATTCGCTCGTGCCCCAGGACGACCCCACTGTGCTGTTCACCCCGGCAGGGATGAACCAGTTCAAGGACCAGTTCCTGGGCAGGGGCGACCTGTCCGTCCGCCGGACCGTCTCCTGCCAGAAGTGCTTCCGCGCCGATGACATCGACGAGGTCGGCCGAACGCCCTGCCACCATAGTTTCTTCGAGATGCTGGGGAACTTCTCGTTCGGCGATTACTTCAAGAAAGGGGCCATCGAACTGGCGTGGGAGTTCATCATCGATCGGCTCGAACTGGACCGGGACAAGCTCTACGTGTCGGTCTATGAGGACGACGACGAGTCCTACGACTGCTGGAAAAACGAGATCGGGATGCCGGCCGACCGCATCTACCGGCTGGACGAGCACGAGAACTTCTGGCCGGCCGACGCCCCGACAAAATCTCCGCCCGGGATGCTGTGCGGCCCCTGCACCGAGATATTCTACGACATGGGACCGCAGCCGCACTGCCCGGACCCCGGCCGATGCGACATCACCTGCGAGTGCAAACGCTACGTCGAAATCTGGAACCTCGTCCTCCAGCAGTACCAGAAGGGCGAGCGGCCCGGCGAGCTCCACCCGCTCGACATGCAGAACATCGACACCGGGATGGGCCTCGAGCGGACCGCCGCCGTGATGCAGGGGGTGTTCTCGAACTACCAGACCGACGTGTTCGTGCCCATCGTCGATGAGGTCGTCCGGCTGCTCGAGGTGGACTACGATCCGGCAAAGCTCGACGAGCATCAGGGCGTACGACGGATCGCCGACCACGTGCGGGCCGTCGCCTTTCTCATCGGGGACGGCGTGTTGCCCGCCAACGACGGCCGGGGCTACGTCGAGCGGCGGCTCATCCGCCGGGCGATGCTCGACGGGCTCGACCTCGGCGCCCGCGAGCCGTTCCTCTATGCCGTCGTGCCCGTCGTCGGCCGGGTGATGAACGACATGTACCCCGAGATCGAGCAGCGCCGCGAGAACATCGCCCGCATTATCCGGGCCGAGGAAGAGCGGTTCCAGAGCACCCTGGCCAACGGGTCGCGCCTGCTCGACGAACTCGTCGCCGACCTGGAATCGAAGGGGCTGAACACGCTGCCCGGCGAGGAGGCCTTCCGCCTGTACGACACCTACGGCCTCCCGTTCGAGGTCACCGAACAGATTCTCGACGAGCGGGGGATGTCCACAGACCGCGTCGGTTTCGATCGCGAGATGGACCGGCAGCGGGCACAGGCCCGAAGCGCCTCGGGCATCGAGAGCGAGGTGTTCGACAGCGGCCCGGTGAGCAAGGTCAAGGAACAGGCCGAACCGACCGAATTCCTCGGCTACGAGACACATACCGCCGAGGCCGAGATCCTAACGCTCATCGTCGGTGACGAGCTGGTCGATGCCGCCGAAGCGGGCAACGAGGTGACCGCGGTCCTCGACCGGACGCCGTTCTACGGCGAAGCGGGCGGTCAGATCGGCGACACCGGCTCGATTCAGACCGAATCGGGCTCCGTGGACGTGCTCGATACGCAACGGGCCGGTGGCGGCTACTTCCTTCACGTCGGGACGGTGGCGGACGGCCGGATCGAGGCCGGCGACCGGGCGACCTGCACCGTGGACATCGCCCGCCGACGAGCGATCGCGAGAGCGCACACGGGCACACATCTGCTCCAGCACGCCCTGCGCAAGGTGCTCGGGGCGCACGTCGAGCAGGCCGGCTCGCAGGTGGCTCCCGACCGGCTTCGGTTCGATTTCTCGCACTTCGAGGCCGCGACGACGGACGAACTCGAACGGATCGAGGAGGTCGTGAACGATTGCGTCCTCGAGGGCGCGGACGTGGCCGTCGAGGAGATGCCGCTCGAGGCGGCGAAAGAGGCCGGCGCACTCGCGTTCTTCGGCGAGAAGTACGGCGAGACCGTCCGCGTCGTCCGCATCGGCGACTACAGCATCGAGCTGTGCGGCGGCACCCACCTGGAGAGCGTCGCTCAGGTGGGCCTGCTGCGAATCACAAGCGAGTCGTCCATCGCGTCGGGGACGCGCCGCATCGAGGCGGTCACCGGGCGCGAAGCGCTCGCGTTCGGCAAGCGGCGCGAGGCGATGCTGCACCGGGCCGCCGAGAAGCTGGGCACCGACGAGGGCCGGGTCCTCGACCGCATTCAGAATCTGTTCGAGGAGAACCGGACGCTGCGTGACGACATCAAAAAGCTCAAGCAGCGCGGCGCGGGCGAGTCGGCCGACGACATCGTCGCGGACGCGGACGAGGTGTGCGGCGTGAAGCTCATCACCCACGAGAGCGAGCTGCGCTCGGACGAACTCCGCGAGCTGTGCGACGTGCTCAAGCGGAAGGTCAAGAGCGGCGTGGTCGTGCTCGGCTCGGGCGAGGGCGGCAAGCTCTCGCTGGTCTGCGGCGTGACCGACGACCTGACCGACCGGCTGAACGCCGGGAAACTGGTCAAGGATATCGCGGCGGCGGCCGGCGGCGGGGGCGGCGGACGGGCGGACATGGCCCAGGCCGGCGGAAAGGACCCGTCGAAGCTCGGCGACGCACTCGGGACCGCCCCGGACGTGATCGCCGCCTATCTGGAGAAGACAAGCTGATCGAGCCGGATGCGGTTAGCCGTGCCCCGCATCAACACGAGTACGAACGGTGGCGGCAATTCTGTTTATCCGGATAGTTTGTCCGGATGCGTTCTGATTCTAACACAGGAGGCGAGTTATGTCGGACATGAAGGTCGGCCTGCAGTTATACACAATCCGCGACCACCTGAAGACGCTCGAGGGGTTCGCCGAGACGATGAAGAAGGTCGCCGACATCGGCTATCAGTATGTCGAGCTGGCCGGCGTCGGCCCGATCGACCTCGAGGACCAGAAGCAGGTGTGCGACGACAACGGCCTGACCATCGTCGCCACGCACACCCGGTACTCCGAGTTCCGGGACGCGATGGACGCGGTCATCGACAAGCACAAGCTACTCGGCGCCGAGTACGCCGCCATCCCCGCGCTGCCGTCCGAATTCCGAAACGCCGACGGCTATGAGCGTTTTGGCCGGGAAGCGACCGGTTTCGCCCAGCAACTCGACGAGGCCGGGCTGGGGTTCGCCTACCACAACCATAACTTCGAGTTCGAGAAATACGGCGACCGGCTCGGGCTGGAGATTCTGGCCGACGAGAGCGACCCCGACCTCGTCGGGATCGAACTCGACCTGTACTGGGTCCAGCACGGCGGCGCCAGCCCAGCCGCCTGGATGCGGCGGCTCAGCGGACGCATCGAGATGGTCCACCTCAAGGACTTCGAGATTTACGACGGCGAACAGCTCGACGCCGAGGTCGGCGAGGGGAACCTCGAATGGGACGACATCTTCGACGCCGCACGCGAGGCGGGCACCCGTTATTTGATCGTCGAGCAGGACTTCTGCCGCCGCCCCTCGTTGGAAAGCGTCGAGATGAGCTTCAGGAACCTGCAGGCGATGGGCATGTGCTGACCGCACGGCGGCCGCCGGTTGTTGGCAGGGATGCCCGGCCATCGCATGGCCGACACCTGCCCCGGCGCCTGCGGCGCAGACCGATTGAGGCCACAAAGCGGGCGCGCATGCTGTTTGATGGCGGAGCAGTCGGTGTGTCGCCTGGATGGTGTGTGAAGGGCCGGCTCAGCTCCCGGCGATCTTCTCGCGCATGTTGTGGAGCGTCTTCATCCCGGGGCAGAGTTCCTGGGCCTTGTCGAGAGCCTCGACGGCCTCGTTGTGTCGGCCATGTTCCTCGTGGAGAGCGGCGATCTTCTTGTAGATGAGCGCGGCGTCCCGTTTCGGGATGCCCAAGCTGAGTGCCCGCCTGTAGTTGTCGAGCATCTCGTCCGGTTCGAGGCCTCGCACCAGCCGCTGGGAAAACAGGACACGGAGCCGGTCCTTCAGTTCTTCGAAGTAATACCGTTTCCGGTTCTCCTTCTCTCGCTCGTAGGCCTCCCAGTAGAAACGGAGCGAGGTCCGCCACTGTTTCCGTTCTTCGTACGCTTCTCCGAGCAGGAACAGGGCGTCCCGGTAGTCGCGCTCGTCGAGGTGGTGCCCCAAGCTGAAGGTAATGCGCCGGCAGGTCAGTTGCTCGTAGAGCGAGACGGCCTTGTCGGTGTTGCCCTCGAGCAGGTGATGGAGGACCAACCGTGCCTGTGCGGCGAGATCATTCTTCTTTTCACGCATTCGTTCGATTACTGTTTGCCCTGATTCATTCACTTTCAGTTTCCGATCGTAGATATTGCGCCGGGTATCGTCAGAGAGGACCTGGTATGCTTCGAGTATCTGGTGCATCTTGCCTTGGGCCCAGGTTTTCCGACGCGGGTTCTTGTCGGGGTGGTACCGTTTGGCAAGCTGCCTGAATGCGGCCTGAATCTGGTTGTTCGAGGCGTCGCGATCGACCTGCAATGTCCGGTAATGATTTCGATTTGTTTGCTCACTCACACGCACAATCCTATGCATTCGAACAACAGGTTCGGCTTCTGAGCCGGGCAGGTTACCGACCCACATCAGTATTTTAATCTCTGTCGGGGTCAGAATCAAGAAAAAATCGACGAAATTGTTGAGTTGACACGCAGGATGGGGGGTGCTATAATTTCGCGTTCAACAGGCGGGCGTAGCTCAGTGGTAGAGCACCACGTTGCCAACGTGGTTGTCGACGGTTCGAATCCGTTCGCCCGCTCCATTTTTTCACGCCCGTTGCCTCCCGGAACAAACGGGCCGTCGCAGAAAACAATCGAAGAGGGCCGTATCTCATGGAAACCCGTGTTGAAGACGTGGGGCCGTGCAAAAAGAACCTGCACATTGAACTCCCCCCCGAACGAGTTGCCGAAGAACTCGACAAGAGTTACACGCAGTTAAACGAGTCGGTCACCGTCCCCGGGTTCCGCCCGGGCCACGCACCGCGCTGGCTCATGGAAGGCCGGTTCGGCGACGAGGTCGGCGATGAGACCCGCGATACACTGATGAACGAAGCTCTCCAGGAAGCGATCAAAGAACACGAACTCAACCCGGTCGGAGAGCCGGTGTTCGAAGAGGACGTCGAGCTGGAGCCCGGCGAGCCCCTGGCGTTCACGGTCACGCTCGAGGTCTATCCCGACTTCGAGATCGACGGCTACAAGGGCATCGAACTGGTGAAATCCCCGGCCGTGGCCTCTGACGAGGAAATCGAGCAGGAAATCGAGGCGGTCCGTCGCCGGTTCGCAGATCTGAAAGAGGTCGCCGAAGGGACGCCGCAGGAGGACGACCTCGTGCTCTGCGACGTCCGGCTGACGGAGGACGACGAGGTCTACCGCGACATTACCGACCACGAGATCATCGTCGGACAACACGTTCTCATCGGGCTCAACCCCGAAGAGACCGTCGAACTGCTGACCGGGCTGACCGTCGGCGAGACAACCGAGCGGACGATCACTCTGCCCGAGGACATGCCCGACGAGGACAAGGGTGGATCGGAGATGACCCTCGAGCTGGAACTGAAGGGCATCCGGCGCCCCGAACTGCCCGAACTGACCGATGAATGGGCCGAGGAGATCGGCCTCGACAGCGTGGAAGAGCTCCGCGAAGAGGTCAAGGAAGGCATTGGGAGGAGGAAGGAGCAGCAGGCGAGCTCGCAGCTCGAAGAACAGCTTATGGACAAGCTGGCCGAATCCGTCGATTTTGAGCTGCCCGAGGACGTGGTCAAGAAGATGGCCGAGCGGCGGTTGGCCCGGCAGCGCCTCCAGATGTTGTATCGGGGCGTGTCCAATGAAGAGCTCGAGAGCCAGGCGGAGTCCCTGCAGAAGAAGTCGCACGAGGATGCCGAGCGGGCGGCAAAGCTGTTCTTCATCCTGGAAAAGATCGCCGACGAGGAGCGCATTTTCGTCACCGAGGACGAGGTAAACGCCCGAATCGATGCCATGGCCGCCCGCGAGGACCGCTCGGCGGCACAGGTCCGGCGCGACCTCGAGCGCGAGGGCGAACTCTCCGACCTCAGGGCCTCGATGCGGGAGGAAAAACTGCGCTCGTTCCTCCTCGAACACGCCGTGATAACAGAAGAAGAGACCGACCAAGAGGCGCCGACTGCCGAGTCAGATGAAGCCGAACCCGGCAAGTAACAGACCGGAAGCGCAGGCGTCCTGCAGGGGGCTGAACATCGGCCCCCGTGCGATATACCGCCCGCATCGAGCCGCAAACCGAACGGGACGCGGCGCCATCCGCATCAAGTTGGCGGGCCGTCGGCCCCGAAACCAACCCGAACACACCGGACTATCAGGAGTATGACACAATGGACCGCCCGAAAGACAGCGAACACAGGATGGCCCAAGAGCCATTGATCAGCCCGAGCGTCGTCGAAAAGTCGACCGAGCACCTCACCCAGTGGGACGTGTTCTCCCGGCTTCTGAAAGATCGGATCGTGTTCCTCGGCAACAGCATCGACCGGATCGTCGCCAACGTGGTCATCGGCCAACTCCTGTTCCTCGAGACCGACAAATCGCGCACGCCGATCAACGTGTACGTGAACACCCCCGGCGGCGCCGTCGATGCCGGACTCGCCATCTACGACACCATGCGCTACGTCAAATGTGAGGTGTCGACCATCTGTGTGGGGATGGCCGCCAGCATGGGGGCCGTCCTGCTCGCAGCAGGCGAGAAGGGCAAGCGGTTCGCCTTGCCCAACGCGAAAATCCTGCTCCACCAGCCGTGGACCTCGGGTCTGGGCGGCGCTGCGTCGGACATCCAGATCCACGCCGAGGACCTGCTGAAGACCAAGAAGCGAATCAACGAAATTCTTGCCTTTCATACTGGACAGCCGTTCGAAAAGATCGAAAAGGATACTGATAGAGACTTTATCATGACCGCGGAGGAAGCCCGCGAGTACGGTGTGATCGACAAGGTGCTCGAGTACG
>PUPC01000077.1 GCA_003553185.1 Planctomycetota bacterium
GAGCCGGACCTCGTTCGCGAGCCGGTGTATGAATGTACCTGCCCCGACGGCCAACGCCGCACGTTGAGCATGATGGACCTCCTGCGCCAGTTCAAGCAGGACGAATACATGGAGGGCGGGATGTCGCGAATCTCCGACCTCCATCTCAAGTGTGGTTCCCCGCCCTATTATCGCATCGACAACGAGATGGTCCCCTGGAGCGATCAGGATCGGGACCGGCTGACAGACGGCCTGATCCGGCGGCTCATCAAGGGCATGCTCTCGCCTGAACAGCAGGAACGGCTGAACGACATCAGTGAGATCGACGCCTCGTACTCGGTCGCTGGGCTGTCATTTCGGATGAATATCTACCGCGACCGGCAGGGGATCGCCGCTGCTATCCGCGTCCTGCCCATCGAAATCCCCGAGATCGAGACCATCGGGTTCCCCGACGATTACGTATGGCAGCAGATCGTGAACCTGAGACAGGGGCTGATCATCGTCACCGGAATCACCGGCTCGGGAAAATCAACGACTCTCGCGTCACTGATCGAGCGGATCAACACGACGCGCCGGTGCCACGTGGTCACCCTCGAGGACCCGATCGAGTACACGTTCACCAACAAACTCGCTGCCATTTCGCAGCGACAGGTCGGGCGCGATACGGCCACATTTGCCGGCGGCCTGCGGGCGGTGCTCCGCGAAGACCCCGACATCATCCTCATCGGCGAGATGCGTGACCGCGAGACGATGCAGAACGCTCTGACCGCCGCCGAGACAGGCCACCTGGTGCTTACCACCCTGCACACCCGCGACGCCAAAGGAGTGGTCCCCCGGATCATCGACATGTTCGCCGAGGACCGGCGCGACGAGGTCGCGGCCCAACTCTCGTTGTGCCTCACTTGGATACTCGCACAGAAATTGGTCGTCAAATCGGACGGGCTGGGCCGGAGGGTAGCGATGGAGATTCTGCGAAACACCTCGGCGGTGGCCGCACTCATCCGAAACCACAACATCCCCCAGATCTACTCGGCGATGCAGACCGGGGCACGCGATCACATGTGCACACTCGAGAAATGCCTGGCCGATCTATGCCTCGAAGGAAAGATCAGCCCGGAAGAGGCAGAACGATGGGCCAACCAGCCGGAGGCATTCCGCGCCACCCTCTACCGCGCCCAGGGATAACGACCCCGCCCCGGATACCACAGTGTCGCCCACCGTGCATTCCGACAGAGACGCCGTCGCCCCACCACCCACAGCGGTTGCCGAGAGGACCAGACTATGCTCTATGCGCTTCTATACACCGCGCTACATTGCAGTGTATGCCGGGTCCGTTCCTCGTGGGCCGGTGCTACGGCTTGACCCGGTTACGTCATCAGATAAAATAATTGGAGGATAAGGGTAGGATTCCTGGTGTACATACATTCGAAACAGGAGGGTCGGACCGAGGATGATTGAGGTGAAGGGGCTTCGCAAGAGCTTCGGGCCGATCGTGGCGGTGAACGACGTCTCGTTCTCGGTGGAACAGGGCGACGTGCTCGGCTTCACCGGGCCGAACGGGGCGGGCAAGACCACCACGATGCGGATGCTGAGCTGTTTCCTCCGGCCGGACGCAGGCACGGCTACGGTCGCCGGTTACGACATCATCGACGAGTCGGTGAATGTTCGCCGAAACCTGGGCTATCTCGCCGAGAACGTGCCCACTTACAACGAGATGACGGTGACCGGCTTCCTCAAGTTCGTGTGTGACGCCCGCGGGATCAACAGGTCGGAACGCCGCCAGGCCATCGAGCGGATCGCCGAGACCTGCGCGATCACCGGGGTAATGCACCAGTTGATCGGGACGCTATCGAAGGGCTATCGCCGACGAGTCGGCCTGGCCCAGACGCTCATCCACGACCCGCCGGTCCTCGTCCTCGACGAGCCGACCGACGGCCTGGACCCCAACCAGAAGTTCGAAGTCCGGAAGCTCATCAAGAACCTGGCAAAGGAGCGGTGCATCATCGTCTCCACCCACATCCTGGAGGAGGTCGACGCCATCTGCAACCGGATGATCGTGATGGACCGCGGCGGCATCCGGGCCGACTCGACACCCCGGGAGTTGAGAGAGCAGGTCGGCGGGAATCTCGACGACATCTTCCTCACATTGACCACCGGCGAGACGAGCAGACGGGCGGATGATGCGAAGCCGGAACCGACCGCCGCCCGGGAAGGAGGTGGGCAATGAGGGGCTTTCTGAGCGTATATAAACGGGAGATCATCAGCTATTTCTCCACACCGCTCGCCTATGTATTCCTCGTGATCTTCCTCTTTTTCAGCCATTGGCTGCCGTTCCAGCGGAACTTCTTCGAGCTGAGGACAGCGTCGATGTGGCTGTTCTTCGACGGACTCCCGCTGCTGTTCATCTTCCTGGTACCCGCGATGGCGATGCGGCTGTGGGCCGAGGAGCGGGGCTCGAACTCGATCGAGCTGCTGTTCACCCTGCCGATCACCGTCCCGGCGGCGGTGCTGGGCAAATTCTTTGCGGCGTGGACGGTTCTTCTCATCGCCCTCGCTCTCACCTGCCCGATGGTCTTCACCGTCAGCTACCTGGGCAATCCCGACTGGGGTCCGATCGTGACGGGCTACCTCGGCAGCGTCCTGCTGGCCGGAGCGTATCTGGCCATCGGCAGTTTCTTCTCGAGCATCACTCGCAACCAGGTGATCGCTTTTGTGCTGGCCGTGGTCGGCTGCGCTGTGTTTCTCTATGCCGGCAGCCCAACGGTACTCGGTGTGCTCCACCGTGCCCTGCCGATGGGGATGGTCGAGGCGGTCGAGTCGCTGAGTTTCCGGGGCCGGTTCGAGGACATGCAGCGGGGGATCGTGGCCCTTCGTGACCTGGCGTTCTTCGTGTTTCTGCCCGCTGGCTGGCTTGCCGCAAACATCGTGGTTCTCAGGAGGAGATGACCGCCCGATGAACAGGACGATTCAAACAGTACTGGCCGTCGTTTTCATCTTGATCATCGCTGTCTGCGCCGCCCTGTCGGCCTCGGCCGTACTGGGCCGGTCGCGGATTGACCTGACCGAGGACAATCTGTACACCCTGTCGGAGGGGACGCGCAATATCGTCGGGCGATTGAACCGGCCGATCACCGCCAAGCTATACTACTCGCGGTCGGCCGCAATGCGCGGGCCCGAGCAAATCCGCCACCTCAACAAGAACTTCCTCTACGTGCGCGACTTGCTGGAAGTGTACCGGACGGTATCTAACGGGATGATCGAGTTCGAGGTGATCGACCCGGGGACCTATACCGAGGAAGAAGAAGACGCCATCGAATACGGGCTGCGGCAGGAGTGGATCGCCGAGGACGAAAGCTTCTTCTTCGGCCTGGTGCTCAAGACCGAGGCCGGACGCCAGCAGGTGATCGAGTTCTTCGATCCCAACCGCGTCGACCTCGTCGAGTACGACATCTCCCGCCTGATCAGCGAGCTCATACGCCGCCGGGAGAACCGGGTGGGCATCCTCTCGTCCCTGCCTGTCGCAGGCGAAGACCTGTCGCCCTACATGAGGCGAATGATGGAAATGCAGGGCCGGCGTCCGCCGCCGTGGTGGCACATCGGACGACATCTCGAGAACCGGTTCGAGGTCGAACGGGTCAGCGCCGACACCGACCGCATCAGCGGAGACCTCGACCTGCTCCTCGTCGTCCACCCCAAGGACCTGCCCGAGCAGACGTTGTTCGCCATCGACCAATACGTGATGAGAGGGGGCAAACTGGTCGTGTTCGTCGATCCGTGGTGCCTCGACGATCATCCGCCGCAACAGGAGCACCAGTTCGCTCCGCCGCCAGCACACGATCGGTCGTCGGACCTCAACGCCCTTCTGGAGCGATGGGGTGTTCGCATGGTCCCCGACCGACTCACCACCGATCCCGCCCTGCTCGATCGGACCGAGGTCGGCGAACAGGTCCAGACTCCGCAGGGGCCGGATATGCGGTACCGCCAGATAACGTTCCTGGTACTGCGTGACCGGTCGCGGAACCGGGACGAGGTCATTACCAGCCGCCTCGGCGACATCCGTATGCTCTATCCCGGGGCGCTCGAACCGGTCCCCGCCGACGGCGTCGAATTCATCCCCTTGCTGACCACCACCGAGACCGGCACCACGTGGGACTTTCGGGAGGGGGCCGAGCCGTCCGAATTCGGGCCGGAGCCGGAGCTCACCGTCGAGGACCTCGCCCGCGGATCGCTCAAGCACGCGACCGGAGAAGAGGGCAAGCCGGTGGTTCTGGCCTGCCGTCTGAGCGGCACATTCCGGACCAATTTCCCCGACGGACTCGTCGTCTATCCCGAAGAAGACGAATGGGACGTCGATGAGGACGATCAGGCGCCGCAGCCGGAACACCTGGAGGCGATACAAGAGTCGGAGGAAGGCGCTCAGGTCGTCGTCTTCGCCGATGTCGATTTCATCAGCGACTGGCTGGCATACAGGCGGACGTTCCTCGGCCCCGCACCGGTTGGCGGAAACGCCGCCCTGGTGCTCAACACCGTCGAGTTCCTCGGCGGAGATACCGACCTCATCGAAGTCCGGTCCCGTCGACAAGTCAACCGACCCTTCCTCGTCGTCGAGGAGATGGAGAAAGAGATCGAGCGGGCCACGGCCGAACGCGAGAGCCAACTCGAACAGAAGAAACGAGAGGCGCAAGAGCGACTGGAGGAACTGCAACGGGGCGTAACCGAGGAGACGCGGGAACTCGTGGACCGCGCCCAGATGGAGGAAATCCAGAGGTGGCGGCGGGAGCTCGACAGGGCGACCATTGACCTCCGGCGCCTGCGGGCCGAGAACCGGGAGCGCATCGACGCGCTGAAAGCCCGGCTGCAGTTCCACAACCTCGTCTGGGCGCCGGTCACGGTCCTGCTCATCGGCATCGGGCTGGCGATCGCCCGCCGGATCAAGGCCCGCATGCATACCGCACGGCAGGCGGCAGTCTCGGGGCCGACCGCCAAATGGGCGCACGGTTCGCCGGTGGGCACCGAACAACTCGTCCTCGGCGGCGTCGCCATCGTAATGGTCGTCATCACCGCCACACTCCTCACCACGGCGAGGTATCGGCCCAGAGAGCGGTTTGTCCGAGGCACCCCGCTGGTCCAGGCGATCGACACCGAGGATATCCATACGATCCGGATCATCGACCGGGACGACAAAGTGACCCTGGAACGGACCGACGACAGGGAGTTCGCCGTCGCCGAAATGCATAACTACCCGGCCGACCGGGCCGCCATCAATCGACTCATCGTCCGGGACGTGCTCGACATCACCTGCGATGCCATCGTCACCCGTGACCCGAACCTGCACGACCAGTTCGGCGTGACCGAAGGCCATCCCGACGCCATCCAGGTATCGTTCCTGGATCGCGACGGCGAACCGCTCGTGGAGTTCATCCGGGGCAAGAGCTCCGAACGCGGCGGCGTCTATGTGCGGCTGCTTGGCGAGAGCCGGGTCTACCGCACCCGGGCGAGCTTCTGGCCGGACACCCGGCCCATCGACTACGTGGACAACATCATCGCAGAGGCCGAGCGAAGACATCTGAAGCGGGTCGAGGTGCAAATCGGTGAACAGGAACCGTACGTGATCGAACGCGACGACGAGAACAACCCTCGTCTGCACGGCATACCGGACGGGATGCGTGAAAAAGAACGAGCCCCACGCGACGTGTTCGAGGCGCTCACCCGGCTGGAATTCACGGGAGCTCTGCCCGCCGAGGAATTTGACGAGATGGGCTTGGAGTGGGATGCGACGTACACCGCAGAGTTGTTCACCGGGCTCCGCTATCATCTCGAACTGGCCGCCGGAGACGACGACCATTACATCCGAGTCCGAGCGGACTGGCTCGAGGACAAACGCGAAGAGATACAGACGTGGATCACCGAGCCGGACTCCGGAGATGCACAAACACGACGGGCAGACGCCGTGGTGCTCCACCAGGACCTGTCGCGCGAGTTCAACTCACAGCACGCGGGCTGGGTCTATCGCATCGCACGGCACAAGGCCCGCCACCTCCGTAGGCCGTTCGACGATCTCATCGAGGAGGACCTCCCCGAAGAGGTTCGAGCCCGCCACATCCTCATCGCATACCGGGACGCCGAAGACGCCGCAGATGACGTTGACCGCAACAGGGAACAGGCCGAAGAACTGGCACGGAGGGTGCTCGAACAGACCCGAGAGGACGGGGCGGACTTCGCCGACCTCGCCCGCGAATACTCCGACGACCACGAGACCCGCGAGGACGGCGGCGACCTGGGCGAGATCGAAGCCGATCCCGCCGACTGGCCCGACGACTTCTGGAAACCGATTTTCCGGCTGGAACCCGGCCAGGTGGCGGACCTCATCGAGACCGAACGCGGATTCCACATCGTCCAGCGGACAGATGGAATCGAACCGGACCAGGTAGAAGACTCTGCGCTCGATGTGAACGACTGATCGGGGAGGCGCTCACTCGATGAACCGCCCTCCCCCATTCCCCTCACCGGAGCTTCGCAATCATCCCGGAAACGTGGCTGCCTTGCAGACGCTCCGGTCGTCGCTGAGAAGGATGGTCCGGCAAGCGTGAGGATGGCTGGGGGAGGAGGGCTCGAACCTCCATTACCTGATCCAGAGTCAGGCGTGCTACCATTGCACCATCCCCCAGTGATGGGCCGATTATAAACAAGAACCGCCGGGCGTGCAAGCACTGTGCCCGCGTACGGACCGGAGGGCTTTGGGGATGCGCGGCTCCGGGACTGCGGTCAGGGCGTGTCTTCGGCGGACCGTCCTGTCCTTCCTGCAAGCGCCCGTGCCAGCTCCGCGCTTCCGAACGGTTTCTGGAGGATGGCAAATGCAGCGTCGCGGCAGTCGGCCGGGATATTTTCGGGCGAGAACGCCGTGGCAATGATGAGCCGAGCTTCGGGCACCTGCCGCCTGAGTTCTCGGAACGCCGCCAGCCCGTCGATCTCGCCCGGCATCAGCATATCGATGAACACATAGGCGAACGACCGGCGGCGGGCGGCTTCAATCGCTTCACGACCGTTGGCCACGGCGGCGATGTCGTAGCCCTCGCCGGCCAGGTGTTCGACGAGCCAGAACCGAATGAGTTCGTCGTCGTCGGCGATCAGCATTCGGGTGCCGGCCGGGGGGAGTTCGCAGGCGGACGGCTCGGGGGCTTTTTCGGTGCTCGGCTCCGTCTGGACCGGCAGCCGGAGGGTAAATGTGGCGCCTTCACCCGGGGCGCCGTCAACGTCGATGCTGCCGCCGTACTGGCGAACCAGCGACTTGGACTCGGAAAGCCCGAGCCCGAGGTGTGTCGGCTCATTGCTCCGGCCGCCTCTCTTGGTGGTATAGAAGGGGGTGAAGAACCGCTCGATGTCGCCGGTCTCGAACCCTCGGCCCGAGTCCCGGATGGCTACGGCGATGTTGTTATCCTCGGCCTGGTGCCAGACGCTGATGTGAATGGTCCCGTCCCGGTCGATGCTGTCGCGTGCATTGGTAATCAGGTTCAGCAGGATTTGCAGAATGGCACCTTCGTTGGCCCAAGTCGGGGGAGTCGGACGGAATTCGGTCTCGACGACGATTCCTCGCGGCCCCAGGGCTGGCTCCATCATGTTGACCACGGTACGGGCGACGTTCGGGATGTCGATCCGGCTCTCCTCGCCGGCGGTATCGGCCCGGGCCAGCGATGACATTCTTCCGGCGATGCTGCCGCCCCGGTCGGCGATGGCCCGGCAGGCGTCGACGAGCCGAGGAACGAGGCCGGCGTCTTCTCCGGCCAGCTCGGCGAGGCCGCGCAGACCGCCGAGCAGGTTGTTGAGCTCGTGTGAGACGCTCATCGCCAGAGTCCCGACAGTGGCCATCCGCTCGTTGCTGATCAGCCGTTGTTCGAGGGCGACCTGTTCTGTGACATCTCTCATCACGAACAGCCAGCTTTCGGGATCTTGCGGTTCGACCGACAGTCGAGAGGCGCGAATGTTCACCCATACGGTCTCGCCGTCCCTGTTTTTTGCGGACAGGCGGTTGTGCGACCATGCGTCCCCGTGTTGCTCGGCCTTTCTCAATTCCGCACTGATCTCGTCGAGTTGCGCGTCATCCGGCCATATGGCGCTCAGACCGACTTTCCCCAGCATCTCCTCACCGGAGAATCCGAAGAGCAACTCGGCTCCCCTGTTCCAATAGGTCACGGTGCAGTTCGGGTCTGCGACGACGATAGCGTCGGTCACATTTTCGAGGAGGTGCGCCTGGTATTCGATGCGGCGGCGTGCGTTGGCATCATCGGTCATGTCGCGCCCGACCGCCTGGTATTCGACGAATTCGCCCTCGTCATCGAACAGCATCCGGTTGGTCCACTGCATCCACCGCATCCCGTCGTGCCGACGAATTCGGTGCTCGATGGTGGCCACGGGCTGTTCGCGGGAGAGGGATTTCATTTGTTCCCGGACACTCTGGCGGTCGGCTTGTGTTAAGAACGGGAAGAAGCTGTGGCCAATCAGCTCGCCCTTGTCTTTGCCAAAGAACCGACAATAGGCGTTGTTGACGAACGTCAGCTCGCCGTCCTCGAGGAATCGGCAGACCAGTTCGGTCTGATCTTCCACCACCATGCGATATCGTTCCTCCGACTCTCGCAGAGCTTCCTCAGCCCGCGTACTCTCGGTGACGTCCAAGGCGAGGGACATCACGCTGACCACATTGCCTGCCGAGTCGCTCCGGACACAGTTATGCCATTCGCAGATGAGAACATCTCCGCTTTTGGTCAGATTCTCATTCCGGCCGGAAATCGGGATCCCGCGTTCCAGCAGTGTATTTGCTGTGCTGGCCACTCGTTCTCTGACGGATTCGGGTATGATGAAATTGAAGAAGTTCTGGCCGATGACCTCTTCACGAGACCAGCCGAACAACTCCTCGGCATGTGGGTTCCACTCGGTGATTCGGCAGTGGCGGTCCCACACCACAAAGGCCAGCGGGGCGTTCTCGAATACACCGCGGTACCGCTCCTCGCTTTCACGGAGTGCCTCGGCGGCAAGATGGCCGCTGGTGGCGTCGTGGCTGTTCAGGGCAAGTGCAACGGTCCGTCCGTTCTGTCTGACCGGTGCAATGCGCGTCTCCAGGTAGCGCAGACGTTCGTCTGGAGTTCGAAACGCGAACTCGCACCTGTCGGGCCGCCCGGTCTCGATCACTCGCTCGGCACATGACTTGAGCACCTCGGCGGCATCTGGTGGAAGATGTTCATATACCGAGTTCCCGACCAAGTTTTCCGGAGCTGTTCCGATTATCGAGTGGTTCTGGAACAGGATGTTCCCGTCCGGATCGATGAGGGTGATCTGGTCGGGCGAGTTTTCGGTAATCGTTCGGAGCCGCTTCTCCGACGCTTGCACCGCCTGTTCCGCCTCGAGGCGATCGGCCATCTGTGCCTTCAACTCTTCGTTCGCCCGTTCCAACTCACGGGTACGGCGGGCGACTCCCTCTTCGAGCTCTCTGTTCATCCGCCGGAGCTGTTCCTCGGCCGCCTTCCGCTCGGTGATGTCCTCGGTCACTCCATCGATCCACCGGACCCGGCCGTCATCGTCATAAGTGGCACGTGCGGTGACCGCGCACCAGATGGGCGTTCCGCCCTTCTTCTTCAGCCGGAGTTCCCGGTTCTTGACATAGCCAGATTGCCTCACCTCGGCGAGAAACTGTTCGCGGTCCTCGCGGCACTGATACAAATCGGCGGCGCGAACGCGCATCAGCTCATCGACCGACTCGTACCCGAAGATGTCGGCCATCGCCGGGTTGGCCTGGAGGAAGCGGCCTGCTTCGGTGTTCCGATAGACTCCGATATTGACGTTCTCGACCAGCGTTCGGTACTTCTGTTCGCTCCGGCGCAGCTTCTTCTCGAACTCGACTTGCCTGGATATCTCGCGTACGTTCCCGATGAGGCCGACGACATCATCGTTCTTTCGGATCACATGGCCGAACTCCTCCACCGGGAACGCATGGCCGTCGCGGGCGAGCAGTCGGAACCGGGTGGGGAACTCCCGACCGGTAGCGAGTGTGTGGCGGAAGTCATTCAGAGCGCCCGGTATGTCGTCGGGATGAATCACCGTGGTGATCGGTTTTCCGACCAGTTCCTCCGGCGAGTAGCCGTACTGGAGCGCCCTCCGGCTGACGTAGGTGAACACTCCATCGCGGTCCGCCACATAGGCGATGTCGTTCGAGTTCTCGACCAGCAGCTTGTAGAAGTCCCGTTCCGCCTGCAGCATCTCCTGCGGATCGGCTTCGCCTGGGGGGCCTGCGGGCCGTGGGCGGAGTAGCTGTTCGGGCTCCGACCGCTCAGAATTGTCGTCCGGGCGTTGATCCGTCGGTTTGGCCGTCATGAGGGTCCCCTTTCATCTCGCGGCAGAACCGGTCCCCCGGGTCGCCGGGCTCCTGCACGCTGACAACAGCCGGACCATCGCCGAAGGACGTAGATTTCGCTGCTCACATTCTATACGGAGAATAAACGGAGTTAAAGAGCCGGATGGCAACCGGGCCGGTTGAGGTGTGCCGGTCACCCGTCATTTGCGATGGGCTGCTCTTCCTCGGGCGGTGTGGCGGTTCGCTGCTCGGGCGGTATGCCCCGCATCTCCTCCCACTCGTGGAGTTTCATCAGCACCTGGCGTGCCTTGCTGCCTTTGTATGCCCCGACGATCCCTTCGGCCGCCATCATCTCAATAAGCCGTGCCGCCCGGGTGTATCCGATCTCCAGCTTACGCTGGAGGAGGGAGACGCTGCCCCGCTGGAATTCGAGCACGACGCGGCAGGCGTCGTCGTAGAGTTCGTCCGGGCTGTACTCCTCCAGCGGCGACGTGGCCTCGTTTTCGGGTTCCGCTTCTTCGGCACGGCCCAACTGTTTGACGTTCATCAGGTATGCGGGGTCGCCCTGGCTGCGGGCGAACTGGGTGACTCGCTTGATCTCGTTGTCGCTGACGAAGGTCCCCTGTACCCGTATCAAGTCCGAGGTGCCCGGCGGGATGAACAGCAAGTCGCCCGATCCGAGGAGCTGCTCGGCCCCGTTCTGGTCGAGGATCGTCCGCGAGTCCACCTTGGACGTGACCTGAAACGAGACGCGAGTGGGCAGGTTCGACTTGATCAGGCCGGTAATCACATCGACCGACGGCCGTTGCGTGGCGAGGATGATATGGATGCCGACGGCCCTCGATTTCTGGGCCAGACGGGTGATCGAGACCTCGACCTGTTTCGACGCCACCATCATCATATCGGCCAGCTCGTCGACCACGATGACCACATAGGGCATGTGGAACGGGACATCCTCGTCTTCGTAGTCGAAGTCATCGCCCAGCCGCTCGCGGAGGCCTTCTTCGCCCAGTTGGTTGTACTGGCTGATGTGGCGTACGCCTGCCCGTGCGAGCCAGTCGTATCGCTCATCCATCTGGCGTGTCGCCCACTCCAGCACGTGGGGTGCCCGCTTCATATTGGTCACCACGGGGGTCAGCAGGTGGGGTATCCCCTCGAACAGTCCGAGGTCCACCATCTTGGGGTCGACCAGGATCATTCGGATGTTCTCCGGGCGGTGGAGCATCAGGTTGGTCACGATGAACGAGCTCAGGCAGACTGATTTCCCCGAGCCGGTCGCCCCGGCGATGAGCAGGTGGGGCATGCGGGCCAGATCGGTCACGATGGGAGCGCCCGAGGCATCCTTGCCCAGCATGATGGGCAGGATCATCCGGTCGCGCTGGAGCCGGAACTCGTCGCAGGTCATCAGCTCGATAAGCCGCACGGTCTCCTTGATTGCGTTCGGCACCTCGATGCCAACAGTCGATTTGCCGGGGATCGGGGCGACGACTCTGACCGACGGTGCTTTCACCGCCATGGCAATGTCGTTGGACAGGCCGGTGACCCGGTTGACCTTGATCCCGGGAGCGAGTGCCATTTCGTAGCGGGTAACCGTCGGACCTTTCTCGATCCCCACTACTTGGGCGCCGATCCCGAACTCGGACAGGGTCTGCTCCAGCACCCGGCTGTTCTCGCGGACTAGCTTCTCCAGCGACTTCTCGTCCACCGGCTCGGCCGGATCGAGCAGGTCCAGTGGGGGCAGCTCGTATCCGCCGTCCACCACGCGGGACGGCACTGCTGCGATCTGTTCGATGTTGCTCTCCTTGCCCCCCGCCGCCTTCTTTTTCGCAGGTGTCGGCTTGTCTTTCGCCGGTCCGGCAGTATCGGCCGGGGCCACATCCGGCGCCGTCTGAACCGCGGTGGTCTGGGCTTCGGGGGCCTGTTTCGGTCGGTGGGTTTTGATGGGCGGTTCGGCCTTCGGCTTCTTCCTGGACTTACGGGCGGTCTTTGCGGCCGAAGCTTGTTTACGCCACTCGTCCACCCAGTCTTTTGCCCGGGCCAGCAGCCGGACCCCGGCCCATTCAGCCACTTTATCAAGCGACATCAGGAGCCCACCCAGGCAGAGGAAGAGAGCAGGGAGCAGCCAGGCACCCACCGGGCCGGCATAATGCGTGGCCAACTCCAAGCCGGCGACTCCCACCACCCCCCCGCCGCCGGGCAGGCGGCTGGTGCCCGGTGCGATCAACTGAAAAAGAACCGCCGACGATGCCAGGATCAGCAGGCAGCCCAGTATGCCCAACCACGCCTCGACTGTGTCCCGCAGAATCCGACACCGCAGTGCAAACCCACCGGCCAGCAGGACGGCGATGTATGCTGCATATCCGAAATGGAGCATCATGAAGTTGGCGGCCGCCGCGCCCAGACGCCCCCCGACATTGCGGAAGCCGTGTGTCTGCGGCCACCAGCCGTGCGACAAATCCCCGCTGTCGAATGTCAGTAAGCTGAACAGCAGAAACAGGGCCGTAAAAACCAGGGCGATACTCAGCGCCCGCCGCCCTACCACCGCCAGCTTCTCACTCGTCTTCGTACCCACAGGCACCTCCGAACTGTTTACAAAACGCACCGCGTCAGACTGAAGCACAGGCGCACCACTCACGCACGGCGTACGCCTTGTTTATCATATCGACACAAGTCGGCCCTGCGCTTGAGGGGAAAATGGCAGCCGCTCGCTTCATGCGTCGCCCCGCCCCGCTTTCGGGCGACTCGAGGCGGGACCTGTTCGCTCAGTTTCGCCCGAACTCCTTATACGCCTCCATCAGCGTCGTCGCGTTCGCCGGAGATACGTCGGCCTGCAGGTTGTGCGAGGTGCCGAATATATATCCGCCTCCGAGCCCCAAGGTCTCGGCCAGATGCCGCACCTCGTGGCGAATGTCTTCCGCCGTACCCTGCGGCATTGTGTGCTGGATGCATACCCCGCCCTGGAAGGATAGGCGATCCCCATATCTCACTTTGAGCGTCCTCGGTGTCATTTCGGCCGCCCCGGGCTGGAGCGACTGCAGCACGTCGAGCCCGCACTCGATCATTCTGGGGATGATCGGGACCACTGAGCCGCAGGTGTGGTGCATCACTCTGCAGCCCGCCTCGTGTGCCGTTCGGATGTATGAGCGAAAGCCCTCTCTGAGGTAGTCGTCCCACATAGCGGGCGATACGAGCGGCCCCTTCTGTGTGCCGAAATCGTCGCCGGTCAACACGATGTCGATTTTGCCGTTCGCCGCATCGAGAATGCGCTCCAGGTATGCCTGATAGAAAGCTCGGATACGCCCGATAATCGATCGAGCGATCTCCGGGCTCATCGCCAGATCGACGAGAATCTGTTCGACTCCACGCAGGTACATGGCCGGCTTGAGCTGTGCGATACGGTTGAGCCGATCGCCCATGAAGACCACGACGCGCCCCTGCTCGATCACCGCGTCGCACTGCTTCTCAATGGCGGTGTAATCGAACCAGTCCGGCGAGGGCCAGTGGCCGTAGTCGTTCACCTCATCGACCGTGTTCACCTTGGCTAGCGGCGGGTCTGTCACCTCGGCATATCGTTCGGTTCCCCCGCTTATCCGCACTTCGGCGATCGTTCTGGGCACGCCCCAGATGTCTCCGCCCTCCCCCAGCGTCGGACCGACGTATTCCGGGCCATCGATATACCGCAAATCGGCATCGTGCAGGTCGAGAAACTCGGCTTTCGACATCCCGGTCTCGGCTTTCAGCCGGGCCAGAAAGCCCCCTGAGGCCCAGATATCGATGGGAATGCGGTCTGCCTCTGTGTGTTCGAGGGTCAGGGCGACCCGCTCTCGTGAATCCATGTTACCTCGCCGGGAGCGTACGCTGTCGAGTTCGGCTCGTTCGTGTGCCGTTTAGAGAAGCGGGTCCAGCACCTCTGCGATCTCTTCCTCGGCGGCACCGATGTCCACGTTCTCGAACAGCGCCCACTCTTCGACGTGCTCGGCGGATTCGCCCGGATCGAGCCGATGCATCGGCCCCAGGGACTCCAGTTCGGCGAACGACCCGGCGGTGTACGCCTCACAGTTGCAGCCCTCGTCGGGATACAGGGCATCCGGGTCGTACTCGAACCTCTTGACGAGCAGGGTCGAGTCGTGGTGATATGCAGCCCATCCCTGTTTGTTGGCGACACCGATCTTCTGCGGGCTCTCGCTCTGCGGATCAACGGCGAGGCGCAAGTAACGCCGTCCGAAATCCCAACGCGGATCCGTCAGGTCGGTATAGTGCCATAATACCATCGGGCGCGAGGGCGTGAGCGCGTCATCGTGTGAGCGGTACGGCTCCTGCGGGATGATGACGGTCCCGCCCTGGGAAGCGTTCAGGATGGTAATCGCCCAGGGAGCCAGTTCTATCGGCCACAGCGAGCGGTTTGTAATCCGGTGGGAGATGGTCAACTTGGACCCGACCTTGTTGAGCGCAATCGTCATCTCTTTCTGGATGCGGGTCGGCTCTTCGACTGCCCCCGTCAGTCGCAGGGTGCGCTCATCGATGAGTTCGTGTTCTACCGGCTGGTCGTCGGGCGCGTATGTTCGCGGCATCGCTTCGGGCGCAGCCCAGAGTCGGTGTCCGCCCCACGGCTTCCACTCGCTCAGGGGCGTGGGCACGGACTTGTCCGGGCACAGGCCGAGTATGTTCTCGCTCCCGGTGAACGCATAGCCAATGACGCGGGGGCCGACGTCCGTAGTTACAATGACATCGATCGTCCCGTTCGAGAGTTTCCGGCAGTTCGGCAATCCGAGCATCTCCAACGTCTGCATGATCGCTTCTCCTTCTCCGGAAAATGCAGGGGGCTTAACAAGGCCGGTCCTGTTCCTGCAGGCAAAACAAGCCCCGCATTGTCTCCGGTGGATTCCTTCAGGAATAGGGCGAATCGGTCAGGTCGATCAGTTCTCCGTCCCTGTCGGCCGACTCACGCGCCTTGAGCGCAACTTCGGTTGACCGGAACGCTTCGTTCGGCCCGATGATGTGGGGCTCGCCGTGTTCGAGGTGCCTGACGAAATTAAGGAAGATATTATCGTCGGACTCCTCGAGCGGCAGATCGACCTGTTTTTCTTCGTCGATCAGCGTGGTCTTTCCGAACATCACCTCGACGATTCCCTGGGTACCGACGACTCGGATGCGGTCATCGCCGTGGCTGTCTGCCCCGGAGGGACGCAGGTAATCGCCGTTAATCGTGGCCGCTCCGCCGTTCTTGAGCGAGAAGAGCATAGCCATCACATCCTCGCACTCCGGCCGCTGCTTGCACGCCTCGAAGCTGGCGTGCCGGGCGCTGACAGACGCGAACGGGTCTTCGAGGAACCAGTTGATAATGTCGATCATGTGGATGGTGACCCACGGGATGGACCCGCCGAACTTCGCCCTCTCGCCGTAGTACTCCGGTCGGGTTGTCCCGAAGCGATAGGATTTCTGGGCGTAGACGAGGACCGGCTCGCCGATGGCACCGTCGCCAATCGCTTTTTTTGCGGCAGCGAACGAGGGCGAAAGCCGCGTCCCCAGCATCGCCGTCAACCGCACACCGTTTGCGTCGACGCTTTCCTTGAGTTCGGACAGCAAACCGAGCGTGGTTGCGATCGGTTTCTCGACCAGGATATTGGCCCCGTGCCGGGCAGCTTCTCGCGCGGCTTCGCCGTTCTGGTAGAACGCCGCTGAGACCTGGACGAGGTCCGGCTTCTCTTCCTCGAGCATCTCCCGATAGTCCGAGTATCCCCGGGCATCGCCCATTTTGTCCTTCCAGGGGTCGAAAATATCCTCCGGCTCTTCGGGGGGCACCGGGGCATATCCAACGAGTTTGGCGTCCTCTGTCCTGGGAAGTGATCTGAGTGCCACGTAGGCATGTCCCGACCGACCGATAAATGCAACTCGAATCATGACGACTCCTCTATCATTCGGGCAAGTTAATCCGACTACGACGCCAATTATAGGCCAAAAACGTTCGGCCACAACTGTTCGCCCAATGAACGTCATGGGCTGAGAGCCGGGCGACTCAGGTGTCGGACACGTGCAGTTCCCGGTTCTGATTGTAACCGTTTTTTTGCATTGCAACTCCTCGTTGTGCGTTGCGCGAGCACCGGCATTCGTATAGAATGATTTCATCGTAATATCCAATTATATCCGCGTCCCTTTTAATTTCTGATATGGTGGAACACCTTGTCACGTATTGAACGCTTTAGTAACCGGATTCGGGAATACGCGAGTCAACCCAAACGTCAGGGCACTCTTCTGGGCGGCATTCTGCGTCCGTTGTCATACGGCATCACCAGTTGGTGGGCTGTCCTGCTGATGGTGGCCGGTGCGATGGTTTACGGGGTAGCCCATATGGGCAAGATGATGGCGATCCGGCCAGGGGTCGATCAGGTCCTGCCCAATATTAAAGCTGATGGTATGGATTTCTGGGGGCCGCTGTGGTTGACCATCGGGATTCTTGTCGTGGGAACGTTCGCCGAGGCGATCGGGAAGTCAACCAAGCGATTTTTCTCGCAATATATCTCCTATCGCACCGCCATCGGTATCTGGCGGGAACTGTTCAGAAAGACCCTTCACCAGGAGATGGGCTTTTTCGGACGATGGAAGGTGGGCGATCTCATCCACAGGATGAACGACGACGTTAATCGGACGCTGGAAATCTTGAAACTTGTACTGGACGACCTGGTGATGGCTCCGTTCCTGCTCATCTCTGGGGCGGTCATCGTATTATACGCCAGTTGGCAGCTCGCCATCTTCACCATCGTGGCGGTGACCTTCCTCGGTTATCCGCTCTACCGGTTGGGCAAAATCATCCGGAAACAGGCCAAGAAGCGCCAGGACTTCCACGCCGGCCTCACCCAGGACCGGATGCAGATGCTGACCGGATTCAAAACAATAAAAATGTTCGGACGAGAGGAGCAGGAAGCCGACCGTTTTGACGGCCGGAGCGAGACGTTTTTCCGCAAAGCGATGCGGGTGTTCCGGAGCAAATGTATTGTAAAGGGCGGAACCCCGCTGGTCACGGGCATTGTCGCCGCCGCCGGAGCGATCGGCGGGCTGATGCTCATCCGACACGATATCTGGGGACTTACCGAGGGCCGGCTGATCCTGTTCGTCGCCGCTACTAACCAGCTTTTCAAGCCGATACAGGATATGAGCAAAGCGTACAGCAAAATGAACGATTCACTGGCAAGCTGCGACCGCGTGTTCGACTACCTCGACGCGATGGATATCCCCCAGGACCGCGGCGGACGCTCGTTGAACGGCGTCGAGCCGTCGGTGGCGTTCGAGGACGTGACCTTCAGCTACGGCGACGGGGCGGTTCTTGACGGCGTGTCGTTCGAGGCCAAGGCGGGCGAGGTCGTCGCCATCGTTGGGACTTCGGGCGGCGGAAAGACCACTCTGCTCGACCTGGCCGCACGTCTGTATCGCCCTCAGACTGGGCGGGTTACGGTCGGCGGGATCGACGTCCAGGAGTTCGCTCTTGACGACTATCTGGCGAATCTGGGCATCGTGCCGCAGGAACCGTTCCTGTTCGCCAACACGGTCCGCGAGAACATCGCTTTCGGCAAGCCGGACGCGACCGACGAGGAGATCGTCGAGGCCGCAACCATCGCCAACATCCACGACTTCATCACCACCCTGCCCGACGGATACGACACGGTGCTCGGCGAGCGTGGCCAGACGGTCTCGGGCGGTCAGCGCCAGCGAATCGCCACTGCGCGCGCGGTCATCAAGGATGCCAGGATATTGCTGCTGGACGAGGCGACGTCGGCCCTGGATGCTGAATCGGAGAAAGCGTTCTATAACGCCCTCGAACGATTGATCTCGCACGGTGACAAGACGGTCCTCATCGTCGCCCACCGCCTGTCCACGGTGACCAACGCCGACCGCATTCTCGTGCTGGAAAACGGGCGAATCGTCGAGCAGGGTACGCACGAAGAACTGATCAAATCGGGACGGATATACCGGCGACTCTTCGAGACGCAATTCAATCAACCGGAGAATTCGTAACGCCCGCTGGGTCAGCCGCGCCCCCCTGTTGCGGAAGGTTACACGGGAAGAACGGTAGCAGATCAAGTCTTGAATTTCCCGCGTTCATTGGCAGGATCGCCCGGAACAGGGACATACATTCAGCCGGTCCCGGCGTTCCGGTCGCCCTGCAGGAGCGATGCCCCCCACGGTTGGTTTATGGCGTATCTTCCGGCTCTCCCGACTTCCGCTCCATTTTCATGATTATGTCGACCTGCATGATTCCGGCGAACCCCATTGCAATCGTCATCTCGGCGGAAGCAAAGCTCCTGCTCTCGATACCGAACAGGACCACCGACTTCCCGTCGAAGCCGAGCTGTATGCCGGGCGGAGCGCCTTCCGGCAGGTCGGCATCGTCCGGTATCAGTGCTACCTCAAGCTTCGCACATCGCTCGCCGTTGCGCATCTCGTAGCCGAGCAGGGTGATTTCACGCCTCAGAGAGAGCTCGAATCCCGGCAGTTCCTGAGGCGTAAACTCGACGGTGTCTTCCTGGGACTCACCCGGCCGCAGCGGTTCCGTCGGCAGCGGAATCAGAAACGAAAGGAATTGCTCGGCATGGTCGATCCCGCTATGACCATATTGCAATTCGGGCGGCTGGAGCTGCCCGGATTCGTTCATCCGACCGATGGTGGCAACCAAGCCGGCCTGCCGTTCGGTCGGCTGTTCTTCGTCCCCCAGGTACACGCTGACATCGTGAATCTCCACTACCGCGGTCCCGTCGCCTTCGCTTCGGACAATCAGTGTTGCCTCGCTTTTGGCGTCGGGCGGCAGCTCGCCCATCAGTTCAGCCGGAATCTCTATCGCCGTTGACGTCTCATATGCTTGAAAGAGATCATAGGCAATGGCCTTTTCCTCGGAGAAATCCCAGTGAAGTGCAGGCGGCGTCTCCGGCGGATCGACGCGGACATCCGGGTCGATTTCGGTCTCGACCTTGAACCGCGGCTCCAAGGAGACCGGTTCTGCGGCGATGAGTTCGGGCTCCTCTGGCTCCGCGTTTTCGTCGGATGGTCCACAGGCCGGTATCAACGCCATAGCCGGTATCAGAACCATTGCGATGGCGGTCTTCAGCGTCATAACCCTCACCGGTCTCGTTCGGTTATCTGCTCGATGATCTGTTCGGGGCGTATCCCCTCGACCCCTGCCTCGAAGTTCAGGATGACTCGGTGCCTGAGGCATGGCAGAAGGGTTGCATCGACATCTTCGGGCTGCAGCTCGGACCGACCGTCCAACAGGGCATGAACCTTGCCGGTAACAACCAGGGCCTGCGCCCCGCGTGGGCTGGCTCCGTAGCGGACGTATCTGTCGGCCAGTTCGACCGACTCGGGCCGGTTGGGATGAGTCGCCAGGACCAGCTTCCCGGCCCGGTCGAGGGCCGCCGGCGCAAGGCGAACGCGCCGGACAGCGGCCAGCATGGACTCCACCTCGTCCCGGCTGACAACCGCTTCCGGATTGGTCTCCCGGCTTACGCTGCGGCGCCCGATCTCCCGCAGCGCATCGTCCTCGGGGAAAGCGAGCACGAGCTTGACCAGGAAGCGGTCTCGCTGGGCCTCGGGCAGCGGATAGGTGCCCTGGCTGCCCTCCGGGGGCTGTGTGGCGATAGCGAAGAAGGGGTGCTCCAGCGGCCTCGTATTCCCGGCCGCTGTGACTTTCCGTTCCTGCATCGCTTCGAGGAGTGCGGATTGTGTCTTTGGGGTCGCCCGGGTAATCTCATCGGCCAGCAGGACGTTCGTGAACACCGGCCCGGGCCGAAATTCAAATCGCCTCTCGCCACCGGCTTCCTCCACGAAAATATTCGTTCCGGTAATGTCGGCGGGCATCAGGTCGGGGGTGAACTGGATTCTGGCCGAGGGCAGGCCAACGGCGGCGGCGAACGATTTAGCAAGCATGGTCTTGCCTAGCCCCGGCTCGCTCTCGATGAGGACGTGCCCCTCGGCGAAGAAGGCGGTCAGCAGGTGGTCGATCGCCTCGTCACAGCCGACGATTGATCGGCTCAGGGCGTCCCGAATCCGGCCGAATCCGTTCTGGAATTGTGCAGGATCATCGCTCATCACATCTCGCTCGCCAGTAGCTCCTCGATCACGTCGTCGGGGGTGACGTCGGCCGATTCCGCCTCGAACGACAGCACGACGCGGTGCCGCAGTGCCGGTCCGGCCAGTGCCCTGATGTCGTCCGTGCTCACATTGTACCGCTCCTCGAGCAGAGCGCGAACCCGCGCCCCGAGCAGCAGTGCTTTCAGCGCCCGCGGCCCGGCGCCGGCCTTGATGTATCGGTGTTCGCCTCTGGTAGCCCGGACGATGCGTATCGCCGCCTCCTCGATCTGCGGGGCTACCGGGACCTGGAAGGCGATCCGGCGCAGTGCGAGGATGTCGCCTCGCGCGGCGACCTGTTCGGCCTCCGGCTGCGACTCGGCGGTGGTCCGCTCCAGGACTTGCCGCAGCTCCTCGGCCCCCGGCATGTCGACCAGCAGCTTGAATGTAAACTTATCGAGTGCGGCCTCGGGCAACGGATAGGTGCCCTCCTGCTCGATCGGGTTCTGGGTCGCCATCACGAAAAACGGCTCGTCGAGCGGACGTGTTTCACCGCCGGAGCTGACCGCGTGTTCTTCCATCGCCTCGAGCAGCGCCGACTGGGTTCGAGGCGTCGCCCGGTTGATTTCGTCGGCCAGAAGCAGATTGGTGAAAATGGGGCCAGGCGCGAAACGGACCGTTCGCCCGCCGCTCTCTGTCCGGCTGATCATATTCGTCCCGGTGATATCGGCCGGCATCAGGTCCGGCGTGAACTGGACACGGCGAAAGGTCAGGTCGCACGCCCGTGCCAGGGCGAGCAGCATACGGGTCTTGCCCAGGCCGGGAACGCCCTCTACCAGCACGTTTCCGCCCACCACCAGGGCCGTCAACGTCTGCTCGATCACCTCGCTATATCCCACGATGACCTTGCCGATCTCGTCGGTTATGGTGCGAAACTTCTCCCGGAACTCCCCGGCAAGTGATTCAACCTCGTTGACAGACTCGGCCACAGTCGCTCCCGGTCAATGTAAATGGTCCGGCAATTCAAACATGCACAACGTTCTAATGGCTAAACGTACATCCGCCATTCGGGTTCGGCTCGATGAGGCACAGGTCCGCTTTGCGCCCGGACCGCCCCGCCCTGCTCAGGAGGCAACATATTCCCTGATGGCATCGGCGAGCGTATCCAGCATCCACTTGCGCCTGGTGTCGTCCGATTCCAGCAGTGTGATACGGAAGCCGTCGCGCGTACAGCAGAAGCCGGTGAGCGGCACGGCACAGATTCCGGTCGCACCCAGCAGGTAGTACACGAACCGCCGGTCGCCCGGTGTCCCGTCAACCATATGCTCGACCGTATCCCGCGCCTGCCGGTTCTCGATCTCCAGGTGCTGGCCCTTGTGCAGGGCGCCGTCTTCGAAGAGCACGGTCATGTAGAAGGCCCCCTGGGGCAGATTGACCCGGATGCCGTCGATGTCTTTGAGCGCCTCATACGCCTCCCTGGCACGGGCTTCAAAGATGCCGGACCTGCGTGCGAGGTGTTCCGGATAACGTTCGTCGCTCATGATCCTCGGGATGGCGAGTTGTGGGGCGGTAGTCGAGCAGACTTCCAGCCGCTTTGCCGCCACCAGCGATTCGACATAGGTGTGGAAGATGTCGTCGCGGTCGCGATTCAATACCTCGATCCAGCCGCAGCGCGCCCCCGGCCATGGGACCTCTTTAGATACGCCTCGCATCACGACTCCGCAGACGTCGCCGATGACCTCAGACAGGTGCTGTGTCCGGTATCCGTTGTAAACGATATGGGTGTAGATTTCGTCGGCGATCATGAACAGGTCGTTGTCGGCCGCGATAGCGACCATCTCTTCCAGGACCTCGCGCGGGTAAGCGGCCCCGGTCGGATTGTCCGGGTTGAGCAGCAGGATGCCGGCGATCGAATCGTTGTATTTGACCTTCATCCGCAGGTCATCGAGGTCCGGCAGCCAGTTGTTGTAGGGGTCGAGTTCGTAGGTGAGGTGTTCGTATCCACTGTGGGCGGCCTCGGCCGACGAGTGGGTGCTGTAGGCGGGCGTGGGGCCGATGACCCTCGCCTCGCGGCGCAGGAACCCATAGACCTTTGCTACCGCGTCGCCGATCCCGTTGAAGAAGATGATGTCGTTCTCGGTCACCTGGGCGCCACCCCGCTTGTTGACCTCGTCCGCCAGAAACTCGCGGGCAGCCCGCACCCCGACGGTGTCGCAATATCCCCATGCCGCGTCCTCGTTCATCACGTCCTGCATTATATTGCGAATCCACGGCGCGATGCCCTCGCCCTTCTGCACGGGATCGCCGATATTCTCCCACGTGATCTCGAGGCCGGCACGCTCGAACTGCTGAGCGATGCTCACAATCTCACGGATCGCATAAGTGAGGGATCTGGCTCCCTCGTGGACAATGTTTCTACGCATATGTTGGTTTTCCGGCTTGTGCCGGATGTTCCTGAAACGAAGTCAGAAATTCGGGCTTATGATGTCTGCATGCCAGACTACCAGATTCGTCTCCCGGGTTCCAGTTTTGATACGACGGAAGCCGGTTCCAGGCGGAGTCAGGCCGGCCGTACTGGGCGCTCATCCAATCGGATTGTCGTGAAGCTCGTCCAGAAGGTCGGAGAGCGGAGCAGTGGCGAGGCAGATTCGGGAATCGGCCGCCCCGTAATACATCCACAGCTTCTCGTCCCGGATGAACCCGCCCGTGGCGAAGACCACGTTCGGCGCATCGCCCGTGCGCTCGTAGTCCTCCTCGGGGCCGAGCAGCCACCGACGGGTGCGGCTGATCAGTTGCTCGGGGTTCTCCAGGTCGTACAGGGCGGCACCGAGCCGATAGATCGGACCGCCTGCGACGTGCTTGACTCCGTGATAGATGAGCAGCCAGCCGGCCTCGGTCTCGATCGGCGGCAGCCCTGCCCCCACCCGTGCGCCGTCCCACCAGGGGCCGCCACGGACCGGTAGCACGACGGTCGGGCTGCCCCAGTGCCGGAGGTCGGGCGAATAGGACAGCCAGACGCTCCCGCCCCCGACCGACGGGCGATGCAGCATGGCGTATCGGTCGCCGAATTTCCTGGGAAACAGAGCCGCGTTCTTGTCGTCCGGGGCGAATATGAAACCGATCCGATCGGCCGTCTTGAAGTCCTCAGTCGTTGCCAGCGCCACCCCCGGACCGTAATCCGAATACCCGGTGTAGGCGATCGCCCAGGTGTTCAGGTCCTCCATCCAAGTGAGCCGGCAGTCTTCCACCCCGTTGTTCTCGTAATCGAACCCCTGGGCCGGGTGCAGAAGTGCCTTTGGCTCGAATTCCCAGTCGGTGATACCATCCCGACTGCGCGCCACGATGAGATGAGAGCGGCCCGAAGTGCTCTCCACCCGGATGAGCAGCAGCACTTCGTCGCCGAGGTCGGCCGCCCCGGCATTGAACACCGCGTTTGACTGATACGGCAGATGCTTGGAGGTAATCAGAGGGTTTCGGTGGTCGCGAACAAACAACTCTTCGAGATGCTCCCAGTGCTTCATAATCCTTCTCCTTCAGGTCGTCCGCCTCGCCCGCGCAACCCGTCACCGAGCCGCTGGTTCCTGGCAGACGCACGCCTCCCAACTGTTCCATTCAATGGATCGGTGCCAATTCAGAATGCAGATTGTAGCACCAGCAACCGCATATTCAAGTGAAGGAAATGAGGTACTCCCCAATTGCCAAGCCCGGGCGGCAGCCAACAGAGGGCGGAGCCGCTCCGACGGCTCGCATCCGTATTCCCTATTCGGGAGGATGACTGGTCTAAAGACTCCTTAGGCGCTCCCTGGCGGCGCTCTGAACCCGGCCATCTTCATCCTCTTCAGCGATCCTGGCCAGCAGTGCCTGGTCGGTCAGCTTCAGAACGGCGCTCCGGCGGACGCTCCAATCCTCGGCATCGGTGGCGACCTTCGCCAGCAATGCCTGGTCGGTCAGCTTCTGAACTGCGCTCCGACAGATGAACCCGTTCTCGACCTCGAGGGCGATCTTCCCCAGCAGCGCCTGGTCGGTCAATTTTTTCAAGGCAGCTCTGCGGGTCAAGATGTAGGTGCACTCAACGACAACCTTAGCCAGCAGTTCCTGATCGGTGAGCTCCCTAATGGCGACCTGATGGACGTTCAGGTCCTCGGCCTCAATGGCGACCTTCGCCAGCAGTGCCTGGTCGGTAAGCTTCGCCACGGCGGCCCGACGAACTGGGGCATGATCGTCCTCGACGGCGATTTTCGCCAGTACTTCCTGGTCGGTCAGGTTCGCCAAGGCGGCCTTACGGACTGGGGGATGACCATCGTGGACGGCGATACTCGCCAGCACATCCTGGTCCGTAAGGTCCGCAACGGCGACCCGACGGACTGGGGGATGATCGTCCTCCACGGCGATTTTCGCCAGCAACACCTGGTCGGTCAGCTTCTGAACGGCGCGCAGGCGGACGATCCCGTCATCGGACTCGACGGCAACGGTCGCCAATAGTGCCTGGTCGGTCAGCCTCTGAACAGCAGCCCGGCAGTCGGACACGTTCTCGGCCTCGAGGGCGACCTTCGCCAGCAGTGCCTGGTCAGTCAGGTTGGCCACAGCGGTCCGGCGAACCGACGCCATGTTGTCCTCGAAGGCGACCTTCGCCAATACCTCCTGATCGGTCAGGTTCCGCAAAGCGGCCTGACGGACTGGGGGGCTTCTGTCCGCGACGGCGATCTTCGCCAGCAGTTCCTGGTCGGTCAGGTTCTGAACGGCGATTCGACGGGCGATCGCAGCCCTGCCCTCGACGGCGACCTTTGCCAGCATCGCCTGGTCGGTCAGCTTGCTCACGGCGAGCTGGTGGACTGTGCGCACCTCGTCCTCGATGGCGACCCTTGCCAGCACCTCCTGGTCGGTCAAGTTCTGAACGGCGCCACGGCGGACCATCGAATCCGTGTCCTCGACGGCGATTTTCGCCAGCGGCGCTTGGTCGGTCAGCTTTGCCACGGCGGCTCGGCGAACCATCGAGTCCCTGTCCTCGACGGCGATTTTCGCCAGCATCGCCTGGTCGGTCAGCTTCTCCACGGCGACACGGCGGACTAGGGCATGTTCGTCCTCGATGGCAATTTTCGCCACCAGGGCTTCGTCGGTTAGGAACCCCACAGCTGCCTGGCGAACCTCCTCGTTTTCGGCCTCGACGGCGATGTTTGCCAGCAACGCCTCGTCGGTAAGTCTTCGCAAGGCGGCCTGGCGGGTCCCACCGTCCCCGACCTCGATGGCGACCTTCGCCAGCAGTGCCTGATCGGTAAGCTTTGCCACGGCGGCACGGCGGGTCCCATCGTCGCCGGCTTCAACGGCGACCTTCGTCAGCAGTGCTTCGTCTGTCAGTTCTTCCAAGGCGTCCCGGCGGACCAACCCGTCCCGTGTCTCTACCGCCACCTTCGCCAGCATTTCCTGTTCGGTCAGCTTCCGCACGGCGGCCTGACGAACCCTCCGTTCCGAGTCCTCGATGGCGACCTTGGCCAACGCGGTCTGGTCGGTCAGCTTCTCCACGGCTGCCAAACGAACCGCCCGGTCCGTGTCCTCAATGGCGATTTTCGCCAGCACGGCCTGATCGGTCAACGTTTCCATGGCGGGCAGGCGGACCGATGAACTCCTGCCCTCGACGGCGACCTTCGCCAGCAGCGCTTCGTCGGTCACCTTGCCAACGGCGGCTTGGCGGACTTGCTCATGTTCGTCCCCTATGGCGATGTTCGCCAGTACCGCCTGATCGGTCAGCATCCAGACAGTGGACAGGCGAACCGCCCATTCCTTGTCATCCGTAGCGATCTTCGCCAGGAGTTCCGGGTCAACCAGATTGCCGACAGCGGCCAGGCGGACCGATGCATCGTCGTCCTCGACGGCGATCCTCCCCAGCACATCCTGGTCTGTCAGGTTCAGCACGGCAAGCGAACGGACCGTCCGGTCCTCGTCCTCGACGGCGATTTTCGCCAGAGCCGCCTGGTCGGTCAGCTTCCGCACGGCGGCCCGGCGGACTTCCCCATCCTCGGCCTCGACGACAACCTTCGCCAGCAGCGCCTGGTCGGTCAACGCCTGCAGGGCATCACGGCGGACCCCCGAATCGTTGTCCTCAATGGCGATGGTCGCCAGCAGTGTCTGGTCGGTCAGCTTCCGCACAGCCGCCCGGCGAACCCTCGGATTGCTGTCCTCAACGGCGACCTTCGCCAACGCGGTCTGGTCAGTCAGATTCTCCGCGGCGGCCCGGCGGACTTCCCCGTCCTCGGCCTCGACGGCAACCTTCGCCAGCAGTGCCTGGTCGGTCAACGCCTGCAGGGCATCACGGCGGACCCCCGAATCGTTGTCCTCAATGGCGATGGTCGCCAGCAGTGTCTGGTCGGTCAGCTTCCGCACGGCCGCCCGGCGAACCCTTGGATTGCTGTCCTCGACGGCGACCTTCGCCAGAAGCGTCTGGTCAGTCAACGTCTGCACGGCGTCCAGACGGACGCTCACATCGCCATCTTCCAGAGCAGTTTCGGCAAACCGTTCCTGGTCTGTGGTGCGAGCAGCCGTAGCCCCACAGCCGGCCAAGGCGGAAATCACCACGCAAAGAACGCCCGCAACCAAGCACTGTCTGATCATCGGTCTTCCTCCCGCAATCGAAAATGGACTCGTCGCACAAACACCCTCCCGTTGCCGTCGGTCTACAGGCCTCCCGGCGTCAAACCGAGCATGTGGAGCCGTCGAGCACTAACCGCATCATCTCACATTTAACCATAGTCTACCTCAGCACTCCACGGAGTCAAACAAAAAAACAGAATAATTGGAACTGCTCAAACTCATCGCCCATTACGAAAGTCCCCGCCAAGGCACGTCATTAACCAAACCCGCGGCGGTGCGTAGGTCCTTTATTAGACGCGCAACTTCATCGCATCATCCACGCCGCCCCGGTCTCAGAATCCGACCGCCTGCCCGTCCTTTCGCGGGTCCGACGCCGCCTGATAGCCGCCCTGTGCCAGCGTACCGATGAATTGGGCTCCGCCGAATGCCCCCGGCCCGGCCACGGTCACCTC